>NZ_JBSJZH010000020.1:0-52554 GCF_054798215.1 Microbacterium sp. GXF6406
CCCGCCTCATGCGGCGGAGCGACCCAGGGTGGGGAACTTCGATGAGCAGAACTGAGGAATTTCAGTGAGCGCCGTCATCGTCGCAGATCTCCGGCCTATTGGCACAGACGGAGGTGCTAGGCAGCTGCGGATAGAGATTCTTTCCGGTTGCTGCATCGAGCACATCTGGCCGGGACCGGTCCCCAGACTGATGGTGCTGCGTGAGGGGGCGACAGTCCCGATAGGGGGGAGGGGTGGAAGAGGCCCGTCTCCCCATCGGCTGCTGGAGCACAGTCGACGCCTCCGACGGGAATCGCCGCCGATGAACCGGCAAGCAGAATCGTCATCTTCGTCATCACGCATGCCTTCCCGTCAACGTGTCACCAAGCATTGGCGACGACACGATGCTCGTCAGGGGAGGCGAGCGGCCTTGACCAGGAGCGGATAAGGTCCGTTGAGCGCAGGCCGGGCCGTGGGTTGCTCAGGCGCGGGAACGGATGCGCGGCACACCGACATTGGGATCGATAGGGCGGCGGCTGATCTCATCGGCTGTTTCAATGGGGTATCCCTCGCGCACCCAGTATTCGTAACCGCCGATCATCTCCCGCACGGCATAGCCGAGCCTCGCGAACTCGAGTGCGCCCTTCGCGCCGGCATTGCAACCGGGACTCCAGCAGTACACCACGACCTCCGTACCGGCGGGAACCTCGTCGACCGCCCGGGAGGCGATCTCGGAGTAGGGCATGTGCACGGCGCCGGCGACCCGTCCTTGAGTCCACGCCTCCTCGGAGCGGACATCGATCAGGACGATCTGATCCCCGGCCTTCTGACGAGCGTACAGGTCGCTGGCATCGGTCTCGGAAGAGAGCTTTGCGGTGAAATAGTCGACTACAGAATTCATGTCGCCAGTCTACGAATGCGCACGTCGCAGCGGGAACGAAAAGGCCCCGCAGCTCGAAAGCTGCGGGGCCCGGGGAGAGGCGCGAAGATCAGGCCTCCGCGTTCCCCTCCTTGTTCTTCTTGCCCGACTCATCGGCGATCACCGTGCTGGGCTTGTTGGCGGTCTCGCCGAGGTGCTTCTCGTCCGGAGCGGTGAGGGGGGCGTCAGGAGCTCCGGCGCGCTCGTGAGCGCCCTGGATCTCCGCTGCCTCCGCCGCATCTGCGGCCTCAGTGACGTGCTGCTGGTGAGCATCCGCGGCAGCGACCTCAGTCTGCGTGAGCGGAGCGAGACGGTCCTCGTAGAACCAGCGCGACATCGCCGAACGAACGTTCTGGGTCCACGGGATGCGTCCCTTGGCGTTCGGGCGGACGACGAGCGGCTCGTACGACTCGACATCGATGAGCTTCCACCGGTCGTAGACATCGACGGGCTTGTGCACCTCGATGTACTCGCCACCGGGGAGGCGGACGATGCGTCCGGACTCGTAACCGTGCAGGACGATCTCGCGGTCCTTCTTCTGAAGCGCGATGCAGATGCGCTTCGTGATGAAGTAGCCGAGGATCGGGCCGACGAACAGCAGAGCCTGCAGGGTGTGGATGACGCCTTCCATGGTGAGCATGAAGTGCGTAGCCATGAGGTCGGAGGAGGCAGCTGCCCACATGACCGCGTAGAAGATGACACCGGCGACACCGATCGCGGTGCGCGTCGCGGCGTTGCGCGGGCGCTCAGCGATGTGGTGCTCGCGCTTGTCGCCCGTGATCCACGCCTCGATGAAGGGGTAGATGGCGACAGCGACGATGAACAGACCCAGGACTGCGACGGGAATCAGGATTCCGAACGACCAGGTCCGGTCCATGAACACGATGTCCCAGTTCGACGGCGCAAGGCGCAGTGCTCCATCGGCGAAGCCGATGTACCAGTCGGGCTGCGTACCAGCCGAGATGGGGGACGGGTCATACGGCCCGTACTGCCAGAACGGCAGGATCTGGAAGAACGATGCGATCAGGACGATCACGCCGAAGACGATGAACAGGTATCCGCCCATCTTCGACATGTAGACCGGCATCATCGGGTAGCCCACGACGTTGTCGTTCGTCCGGCCGGGGCCGGCGAACTGCGTGTGCTTGTTGATGATCATGAGCATCAGGTGCAGGACGATGAAGGCGATTACCAGCATCGGCAGCAGCAGGATGTGCATCGTGTACAGGCGGCCGACGATATCCGTGCCCGGGAACTCGCCGCCGAAGATCAGGAACGAGGTCCACGTGCCGATCAGGGGCAGACCCTTGATCATGCCGTCGATGATTCGCAGACCGTTGCCCGAGAGCAGGTCGTCCGGAAGCGAGTAGCCCGTGAAGCCTTCGGCGAGAGCCAGGATGAACAGCACGAAACCGATCACCCAGTTGAGCTCGCGCGGCTTGCGGAACGCACCGGTGAAGAACACTCGCAGCATGTGCACGCCGATGCCGGCGATGAACACGAGGGCAGCCCAGTGATGGATCTGACGGACGAGCAGACCACCGCGGATATCGAAAGAGATGCGCAGCGCGGACTCGAACGCAGCGGACATCTCGATACCGCGCATCGGCGCGTATGCACCGGTGTAGTGGGTCTCGACCATCGACGCCTGGAAGAAGAACGTCAGGAACGAGCCGGAGATGAAGACCACGACGAACGCCCAGAGCGCGATCTCGCCGAGCATGAACGACCAGTGGTCGGGGAAGATCTTGCGACCGATCTCCTTGACGATGCCGGAGATGCTGGAGCGCTCATCGATGTAGTTCGCCGCACCTCCGACGAAGCGTCCGCCGAGCGGAGCCTTCTTGTCTTTGTCCTCTTTGGACAGCGTTGCGGTACTCAATGGCGCTCCCAGAAGCTCGGGCCGACGGGTTCGGTGAAGTCGCTGCGGGCGATGAGGTAGCCCTCATCGTCGACGGTGATGGGCAGCTGCGGCAGCGGGCGCGCAGCCGGGCCGAAGATGACCTTTGCGCGGTCGGTGACGTCGAACTGCGACTGGTGGCAGGGGCACAGCAGGTGGTGCGTCTGCTGCTCGTACAGAGCAACAGGGCAGCCGACGTGCGTGCAGACCTTCGAGTAGGCGACGATTCCGTCGTAGGACCAGTCCTTGCGGTCCTCGGTCTCGATGAGCTGCTCGGGGCGCAGGCGCATCATGAGGACGATGGCCTTGGCCTTCTCCTCGAGGTAGCCGTCGTGGTGCGAGAGCGAGGCCAGGTCCTCGGGAATGACGTGGAACGCCGAGCCCAGGGTGACGTCCGCAGCGCGGATCGGTGTTCCGTCCGGGTCGCGGACCAGACGCTGGCCCTCTTCCCACATCGTGTGCTTGAGCAGGTAGACGGGGTCTCCCGCGTGCGGGTTTCCTCCCGAGTTGTTGTGCGGGGCAAGGCCGCGGAACAACGTCACTCCCGGAACGATGGATGCCACGAGTGCTGCGATCAGCGAGTTGCGGATCATCGAGCGGCGCCCGAAGCCGGACTCCTCGTTGGCCGCCTCGAAGACCTCGATGGCGCCCTCGCGGGTCGCGTCGGTGCCGCGGGTGGGATGGCGCAGTTCCACGTGCTCCTTGTCGCTCATGAGCGCCTTGGACCAGTGGATTGCGCCGATGCCGATAGCAAGCAGCGCGAGCGCGATGCCGAGCCCGATGAAGAGGTTGTTGTAGCGGATCGCCAGGAGCGACCCATCCTCGATCGGGAACAGCATGTATGCCGCTACTGCCCAGATGCTGCCGGCGAGCGACAGGTAGAACAGCGTGTAGACAGTGCGTTCCGCGCGCTTCTCAGCCTTCGGATCCTTGTCCGTCATCCGCACCCGGTGGGGCGGCAGACCAGGGTTCTGCACGGGATCGCTGACTGCGACACCCAGCCCTGGAGAGGGCTGGTAGGCCCTGTCAAGAGCCTGCGAGTCGTCGTCGTGTGCCATGGTGCTCCTCGTACGTTCCTCTTCGATATGAATTCGTCAGTTGGACTTCGCAGTGATCCACACGGAAACGGCGACGAGCGCGCCGATGCCGAAGATCCAGATGAAAAGACCCTCGGAAACAGGTCCCAGCGATCCGAGCGTGAAGCCACCGACCTCGACGGCCTCCTGCTGGAACAGCAGAGCCGAGATGATGTCGCGCTTGTCGTCGTCGGAAAGGTTCATGTCTCCGAATACCGGCATGTTCTGCGGGCCCGTGACCATGGCCGCGTAGATGTGCAGCGCGCTGGTGTTGGTGAGCGCGGGGGCGTACTTGCCCTCGGTGAGCGCTCCACCGGCGCCGGCGACGTTGTGGCACATCGCGCAGTTGATGCGGAAGAGCTCCGCGCCGTGGGCGACGTCTCCGCCGCCGTCGAGGATCTCGTCGGCGGGGTAGGACGGGCCGGGGGCAACGGACTGCACATAGGCCGCCATCGCGTGGATCTGGTCCTCTGTGAACTGTGCGGGCTTCTGCGGTGCCTGCGGTCCCTGCATCTGCAGGGGCATGCGGCCTGTGGCCAGCTGGAACTCGACCGACAGCTCACCGACGCCGTAGAGGCTCGGGCCGTTGGCGGTTCCCTGCATGTCGAGACCGTGGCAGGTCGCGCAGTTCGCCTGGAACAGCTTCTCGCCATCTTCAACCGTGAGCTGCGTGCTCGCAGCCGTGGGCGTTTCGGTCGCGGCGATCGCTACCGTAGCGCCGGCGTAGATGCCGCCGGTGATCAGGAGTCCCGCGCCGATGAGGGCCGCGGCAGCCAGGGGGCTGCGGCGACCATTCGAGCGACGCTTCTTCTCTCGTGCCATTTCGCAGGTCAGCTCCGCTCTTATTTCAGGAAGTAGATGACGAAGAACAGCACGATCCAGACGACGTCGACGAAGTGCCAGTAATAGGACACAACGATCGAGGTGGTCGCCTCCTTGTGCGTGAAGTTCTTGACGGCGTATGCGCGTCCGATGACGAGCAGGAATGCGATGAGACCACCGGTCACGTGGAGGGCGTGGAAGCCGGTCGTGATGTAGAAGGCGGAGGCGTAGGCGTCAGCCTGGATCGGCAGACCCTCGGCGACGAGCGTCGCGTACTCCCAGACCTGGCCGGAGACGAAGATTGCTCCGAGTGCGAAGGTCAGCCAGAACCACTCGACCATTCCCCATCCGAAGAGGCGGCGGCGGCCGGCGGCGTTCACCTGGCCCTTCTTGATGCGGTAGGACTGCATGTCCTCAGCCGCGAACACGCCCAACTGGCACGTGAACGAGGAGAGGACCAGGATCGCGGTGTTGATGGACGCGAAGGTCACGTTCAACAGATCGGTACGGTCGGCCCAGAGTTCGGGGGACGTGCTGCGGAGGGTGAAGTAAATCGCGAACAGTCCCGCGAAGAACATCACCTCGCTGCCGAGCCACACGATGGTGCCGACAGCTACCGGATTCGGGCGCTTGATGGTTCTTGCCGCCGGGGCATAGGTCGCTGAGGTGGTCACCCCTCCATTATGGCTGATCCTGGAGCGTGATTCTTGCACCTGGGGAGGTCGATTCGCCCGAGTCTAACTAAGGGTTGCCTAAGAAAACACTGCGAATTCTCGGTGAATGCCGATGAAATCAAGGGTGTCGATGCCCAGCGGTGTCACGGCGCACCTCTCCGCCGCCGATAAGATCGCTCCATGGCTGACTCATTGACATGGCCCGACGTCCTCACTTCCCTCCTCGAAAGGCGTGATCTCAGTGTTTGGGAGTCGACCTGGGCGATGCGCCAGGTGATGCAGGGCGATGTCTCCGATGCGAAGCTCGCCGGTTTCCTGGTCGCACTGAGGGCCAAGGGCGAGACGATCGATGAGATCGTCGGTTTCCGCGACGCGATCCTCGAAGCCGCTGTGCCGCTGCCGGTCTCACCCGATGTGCTCGACATCGTCGGCACGGGCGGCGACCGCTACGGAACGGTCAACGTTTCGACGACGGCCGCCGTGATCATCGCGGCTACCGGCGTGCCGGTGGTCAAGCACGGGAACCGCGCCGCGAGCTCCGCATCCGGTTCATCGGATGTGCTCGGTGCGCTCGGGCTCGAACTGACGCTGGATCCGGAGCACGTTTCCGCTGTGCTCGATCGGACCGGCATCACTTTCGCCTGGGCCGCTGCCTTCCACCCCGGTTTCAAGCATGCGGGTGCTGCGCGGGGCGAGCTCGGAGTTCCCACCGTGTTCAACATGCTGGGCCCGCTCTGCAACCCGGCCCGCGCGGAGGCGAACGCCGTGGGCGTGGCCCAGCTCGAGCGCGTCCCGCTGATCACGGGCGTCTTCCGGACACGAGGGGCGACTGCGCTGGTATTCCGCGGTGACGACGGGCTGGACGAGCTCACGACCACGGGCCACAGCCGAATCTGGGAAGTCACACGTGGCGATATCCACGAGCACGATCTGGACCCGCGGGATCTCGGCATCCCCGTCGCTCAGATGTCGCAGCTCATCGGCGGAACTCCCGAGCACAACGCCGGGATCCTCCGGGAGACTCTCGCCGGCACGAAGGGCGCGGTCCGCGACATCGTGCTGCTCAATGCGGCAGCGGGCATCGTCTCCTTCGAGCTCTCGCGAGACGCGGCTCAGGTGCAGAGACCGATTCTCGAGCGTCTTCGCGACGCTTACGACCGTGCGGAGGCCGCGATCGACGACGGCCGCGCGACGGCGAAGCTCGAGGAATGGATCACCACGGCGCGCGAACTCGGCTCGGCGTGATCTGAGATGGGGTTCGGGGGAGCGGGGCGCAGCTCATGATGCGCCGCGCGATGCCCTGGTTCGTCCTGTCGGCCGTGCTCGTGGCAGCGCTGAGCATGCGCGGTCCGATCATCGCGGTGACTCCGGTGCTGCCCGAGATCACCGCCGATCTCGGGCTGACGGGTGCCTCGGCGGGGATGCTCACCACCGCACCGGTGCTGATGTTCGCGGCGCTGACGCCGTTGGCTGCGCTCCTCATACGGCGGGCGGGTGCCGAGACGGCGCTGCTGCTGTCGTTGTGCGGTGTATTGGCGGGCACGGCGCTGCGCGCGATCCCGGGCTATGCTCCGATGCTCGCGGGGATGTTCGTGATCGGAGCATCGATCACGATCGGCAATGTCGTGATTCCGGTGGTGATCCGTCGCGATGTTCCCCCGGATCGTGTTGCGACGGCGACCGCGGCGTACACCGCGACGCTCAACGTCGGCTCCCTTCTCACCGCTCTCGGCACGGTTCCGTTGGCGGAACTCCTCGGTTGGTCGTTCGCACTCCTGGCATGGGGGATGATCACTGTCCTCGGCGTCGTCCTCTGGTCCGCGCACATCCTTCGTCGACGCCGGGCTCTTCGGGATCTTCCCGCTGGGGACGCATCTCGACGCGCCGGCGCGGTGAGTATCGATCCCCAGACCTTGACCGGTCCGGTGCCGGTGATCGTCGAGCGACGGATGACGGGAACCATGCGTCGTCCGATCGTGTGGCTGCTGCTCGCCTCTTTCTCCGCTCAGTCGGCGGTGTACTACGCGATGTCGACCTGGTTGCCGACGATCCTGCTGGATACGACATCGGTTGATGCGGCATCCGCGGGGGCTCTCGCCTCGATCTTCCAGGGCGCTGCGATCATCGGGGCGCTGATGGCGCCCGCATTGATGCGCGTGGTGGGGCCGGTGCCGTCAGCGGTGATGATGGGCGGATGCTTCGCGGTGATGGTCTGCGGACTGCTCATGAATCCGTCGCTCGCGGCGGTGTGGGCGTCTTTCGGGGCCGTTGCGCATGCGGCGGGCTTCGTGCTGATCTTCACGGCTCTCGTTCGGCAGGCGCGTTCGGACTCGGAGGCGGCGACGATGTCGGCGGTCGTGCAGGGCGGCGGTTATCTGTTCGCGGCGACGGCGGCACCGGCGCTCGGCGCGCTTCACGAGAGCAGTGGAGGGTGGGAGATTCCTCTCCTCGTACTCTTGGCCGTCGCCGTCTTCTACGGGGTCGCACTCACGACGGCGATGGTGAAGGCGTTCGGCCGTTCCTGAAAGGGTCGGGTTTCAGCGGGGCTTCTGAGAGAGCGACGCGATCGCGCGTTCCATAGAGGCCCCGAGATTCCATTGCTCGGCGACGCGTCGCCCGTCGGCTGCGTGCACGGGGGAGAGCGGGCGGAGCGCAACGGACGGGGCCGCGACATCGAGGTCGGTGGCGACGGCGACGACGGTCGGCGCGACATCCAGATAGGCGGATGCTGCCAGGATCTTGGCCCGGACGCCGGCGCTCATGCCGCCGCCGGCTTCGGCCGCGGCCCGGATGCGGGCGAGGTCGCCATGGCTCTGCAGGAGCGTCGCCGCGGTCTTGTCCCCGACGCCGGGAACACCGGGAAGGCCGTCGGAGGCGTCTCCGCGCATGGTGGCGAAGTCCGCGTACTGGGAGGGGAAGATGCCGTAGCGGGACTCTACCGTCTCGGCGGTGACGGCTTCCAGGTTGCTCATCCCACGAGCGGTGTAGATGATGCGGACGGCACGTACATCGTCGATGAGCTGGAAGAGATCCCGATCGCCGGTGACGATGTCGACCGGCATCTCGGAGCGCGTGGCGAGCGTGCCGATCACATCGTCCGCCTCGTGGGCGGCGGCGCCGATGATCGGGATGCCGAGCGCCTCCAGCGACTCGCGGATCACCGGCAACTGCGCCGCGAGCGGCTCGGGCATCTCCTCGACGTCGGGGCCGGACTCGACGACCTCGACGACGCGGTGCTGCTTGTAGCTCGGGATGAGGGAAACGCGCCAGTGCGGACGCCAGTCGTCGTCCCAGCAGGCGACGACGTGCGTGGGATCGTAGATCTGGGTCAGCTTCGCGATCATGTCGAGGAGTCCGCGAGCAGCGTTCACCGATGTGCCGTCGGTGGCCTTCACCTTGTCGGGGATGCCGTGGAAGGCGCGGAAGTAGAGGGACGCAGTGTCGAGGAGCATCAGCTTTTCGCTCATGGCATCAGCTTCCCACAGGGGACCGTGACGACACGGGTCAGCAGCCGGGCGAGCGCGGCGACTGCTCGCACGTGTAGGCGACCAGCGCGGTATGCGCCTCGAAGACACGGACCTCCTGCGGTTGACCCGCGACGGTGACCTCGCCGGGAATCGGGAACCATCCGATCCCGAAATCCACTTCCGCCGTATACCGCAGATCGACGGATGCGAGGTAGGTGCCGCGCTCCCCATAGGTGTGGCTCGTCGGGGTCGGAGTGAACTGCGCCTGACCGAGCTGCTCCCAGGACTTGCCCGCGACGGCGGTGGTGAGCGTCGCGCCATCGCCGAACGCGTAGTCGTAGGAGGCCGGGGTGAACCGGACGGTCACCGGAAGGTCGAACAGCGTCTCACTCACGGTGTGGACGGATGCTGCGGCGACGAAGTTCGTCGGCAGGCCGGCGACTCCGACGTTCTCTGGTTCGCCCGCGAGGGCGGTTCCGAGCGGCGCGAAGCGGACGAGATCGGAGATCGTGATCGAGGGGACCGTCTCGTCCTCGGACTCCTCGTCGGGCTCTTCGTCCTCGCCGCCGCGGAAGCATCGGATGTAGCTGTCCCAGTCATGGAGGCACTTCGTGAACTCGACGGCGCGCGGATCCGGCGCGGTGATGATCTCGCCGCCGGGCCCCCGGTCGCCGACGGGGATGTGGATCGGTGTGCCGCCGATATCCCGGGAGTCTTCGATGATGATTTCGGTACCGGTATTTTTCGGTGGGCATCCTGTTGTTGATTGCTGGGCTGAAGTGCATAGCGCGCTCACAGCTCCCGAGACGCTCAAGGTTGAGAGAGCTATGGAAACGACCAACAGCGACGTTGCTATTCGGCGCACGATGGATCCTCAGCTGTCGTAGCCTCAGTGAGTCTTAGTCCGGTCTCATCCAAGGAGAAGACCAGCTCAAGCGCATACCGTGCTGCTCGATCTGCCGGTACTAGGTTCCGGCCTTCTTCATCGAGATAGGTCGTGCTGCTCACGTCGTTGCAAGTTGTGGCAAACACTTCACCATGTTCGGTGACTTCGACTCCCGAGAACTCGATGATCTCGATGGCGCCGCCGCGGACGTGTTGCGCCGCGTGCATCTGCGACAGAAGCTCGCGCTCGTCGCGCTCGTAGCTGCCGGCTGTGTAGCCGGAGAGTGGTTCGAACGTCGTCGGCAATCGAAAATCAACGTCATTGAACGCAGCCATGTAAGTCCGATACACCTCCTCGGCCGCGGCGAAAGCCTCTTCCTCGCTGGCGAAGGCGGGCGTCGGCGAGGGCGTCGGCTCGGGGGTCGGAGTGCATCCGGACAGCGTGATCGCGATCAGTGCGGCGACAGCGGGGATGCCGGGGCGGCGGGTCTTCGAACGGGACGGTGTCACCCGCACACGGTAACCCGACGGTCGCGGCGCGCGTTCGAGTTATCCACAGGCTCGTTCTGGGCGTTTCTCTGATATTCTGAAGTGTCACTTGTGGCGAGCATCCGCATGCCTCAGTGATGATTCACTCAAAATCCACCTGTCCCGCAGCTTTTCCACGCTCGGCGTGCGCTGCCGGGGCCCGAGTATCCACCCACAAGGACAACCCACTACATGACTACCGCAACGACCGCCCCGGCCACCACGCAGATCGCGATCGACGACATCGGATCCGCCGAGGACTTCCTGGCCGCGGTCGAGAAGACCCTGAAGTTCTTCAACGACGGCGACATCATCGAAGGCACGATCGTCAAGATCGACCGCGATGAGGTTCTGCTCGACGTCGGCTACAAGACCGAGGGCGTCATCCCCTCGCGCGAGCTCTCCATCAAGCACGACGTCGACCCCAACGAGGTCGTCCAGGTCGGCGACGTGGTCGAGGCTCTCGTCCTCCAGAAGGAGGACAAGGAAGGCCGCCTGATCCTGTCCAAGAAGCGTGCTCAGTACGAGCGTGCGTGGGGCGATGTCGAGAAGATCAAGGAAGACGACGGCGTCGTCACCGGAACGGTCATCGAGGTCGTCAAGGGTGGACTCATCGTCGACATCGGACTGCGCGGCTTCCTGCCCGCGTCGCTCATCGAGCTGCGCCGCGTCCGCGACCTGACCCCCTACCTGGGCCAGGAGATCGAGGCGAAGATCCTCGAGCTCGACAAGAACCGCAACAACGTCGTCCTCTCGCGCCGCGCTCTGCTCGAGCAGACGCAGTCCGAGTCGCGCACCACGTTCCTCAACAACCTGCACAAGGGCCAGGTCCGCAAGGGCCAGGTCTCCTCGATCGTCAACTTCGGTGCGTTCGTCGACCTGGGCGGCGTTGACGGCCTCGTGCACGTCTCCGAGCTCTCCTGGAAGCACATCGAGCACGCCTCCGAGGTCGTCGAGGTTGGCCAGGAGGTCACCGTCGAAATCCTCGAGGTCGACCTCGACCGCGAGCGCGTCTCCCTGTCGCTGAAGGCGACGCAGGAGGACCCGTGGCAGGTCTTCGCCCGCACCCACGCGATCGGTCAGATCGCCGCGGGCAAGGTCACCAAGCTCGTTCCGTTCGGTGCGTTCGTGCGCGTCGCAGACGGCATCGAGGGCCTCGTTCACATCTCCGAGCTCTCCAGCAAGCACGTTGAGCTGGCCGAGCAGGTCGTCTCCGTCGGCGAAGAGGTCTTCGTCAAGGTCATCGACATCGACCTCGAGCGTCGCCGCATCTCGCTGTCTCTCAAGCAGGCCAACGAGTCGGTCGACCCCAACGGCACCGAGTTCGACCCGGCTCTGTACGGCATGCTCGCCGAGTACGACGAGAACGGCGAGTACAAGTACCCGGAGGGCTTCGACCCCGAGACCGGTGCATGGAAGGAAGGCTTCGACGCTCAGCGCGAGGCTTGGGAGCAGGAGTACGCCGCAGCGCAGGGTCGCTGGGAGGCTCACAAGGCTGCCGTCGTCAAGGCTGCAGAGGCTGAGGCCGCTGCGGGCGACGACTTCGGTGGTGCCCAGTCCTTCACGAGCGACTCGGCCGGCGCCGGCACGCTCGCTGACGACGAGGCTCTCGCTGCTCTGCGCGAGAAGCTCTCGGGCGGCAACGCGTAATAACGCTTGAAACGCAGAACGGGCCGTCACCTCCGGGTGGCGGCCCGTTCCGTCGTTCCGGGGTCGTTTCAGACGGGTGTGACGTCGGATTACGACTCGACTCGTCATGTTTCCGCTGCTCCGCGACGATGGTCACATGACAACGACGCTCCTGCCTCCGCGTGCCGACGCGGCACCGGTGCCGTCCGGCGCTGCCAACACGGTGCGTTTGGAAGGCGTCGCCCGCACGTTCGCCCTGCGCGACGGTGAGCGTCCTGTCCTGCGCGATGTCGACGTCGAGCTCGCCGCGGGCGAGATCATCGCGGTCGTCGGTCCCTCGGGGTGCGGGAAGTCGACGCTGCTCCGGCTGATCGCGGGTCTCGATGCTCCGACGGGCGGCGTCATCGCACTCGACGGCACAGGGATCTCCGACATCGATGAGCGCACGGCTGTTGCGTTCCAGGAGCCGCGCCTGCTGCCGTGGCGTACCCTCGCGCAGAACGTCGAGCTGGGGCTTCCCCGCTCCGTCAAGGGGCGCGCTCGTCGCGCCGACCGCGTCCGCGAGCTTCTGCGTCTGGTGGGCCTCGAGCACGCCGCCGACCAGCGTCCGCGCGAGGTCTCCGGCGGCATGGCACAACGTGCCTCACTGGCCCGGGCGCTCGCCCGCAATCCCGGTGTCCTGCTGCTCGACGAGCCGTTCGGCGCTCTCGATGCTCTGACCCGTCTGCGCATGCAGGATCTGCTGCTCGACATCCACGCGGCAGAGCCCACGACGATCCTCCTCGTGACCCATGATGTCGAGGAGGCCCTCTACCTGGCCGATCGCGTCCTGCTGCTGCGTTCGTTGGCAGCCGATGCATCCGCCGATTCGACATCGATCGCCCGTGTGATCGATGTTCCCGGCATCCGACCCCGCGACCGCGCAGATCGCGCCCTCGCGAACCTCCGCACCGAGCTGCTCGAAGGCCTCGGTGTGGAGACCCATCACCGCAACACCGAGGAGAACTGATGAGCATCATCACCCGCCGAGTCATTCCTGCGACAGCGATCGCCGGAATGATGATGCTCGTCGCCACCGGTTGCGTCGCCGGTGAGAATGCCTCGGCCGACAACGGCGCCGCATCGGGGGAGTGGTCCGCGAGCACGGTGACGCTCGACTGGGCGACCTACAACCCGCTGAGCCTCGTCGTCAAGGACCAGGGGCTTCTGGAAGACATCCTCGGCGATGACGTGACGGTCGAGTGGGTTCAGTCGGCCGGTTCCAACAAGGCCAACGAGCTGCTGCGTTCGGGGTCCGTCGATGTCGGCTCGACGGCCGGATCCGCCGCGCTGCTGGCCAAGGCGAACGGCTCGCCGATCAAGGTGATCGATATCTATTCGCAGCCGGAGTGGTCGGCGATCGTCGTCGGCGCCGACAGCGACATCGACTCGCTGGAGGACCTCGCGGGCACGTCGGTCGCCGCGACCAAGGGCACCGACCCGTACTTCTTCCTGCTGCAGGCGCTCGAAGAGGGCGGTCTGACGGTCGACGACATCGAGGTTCAGAACCTGCAGCACGCGGATGGTCGCGCCGCACTCGAGGGCGGATCCGTCCAGGCCTGGGCGGGTCTGGACCCGATCATGGGCGCCGCCGAGGTGGAGTCCGGTGCGGAGCTGATGTTCCGCAACGTCGACTTCAACACCTATGGCTTCTTGAATGCGACCGAGGACTTCATCGAGAATCACGCGGATCTCGCGCAGGCCGTCGTCGACGCCTATGAGCAGGCGCGCGTGTGGGCGCTGGAGAACCCGGATGAGACGGCTCAGCTGCTCGCCGACACAGCCGGCATCGACATCGCGGTGGCGACGACCGTCATCCAGGAGCGCTCGAACCTCGACGTCAGCGGTGTTCCGGGCGAGGCGCAGATCGCGGTTCTCGAGAAGATCGCTCCGGTGATCGTCGAGTCCGGTGATGTGCAGGGCGGTCAGGATGCTGTCGATGCGGCACTGGAGGAGATCATCTTCGCCGACTTCGCCGAGAAGGCCGTCGCGGCAGAATGAGCGCGTCCCTTGCCGATCAGCGTGTGACGGTTCCCGCCGATTCGGATGATGCCCGTGCGTTCGCGTCCGGCCGTCCCCGTCGGGCGGACGCCGCTTCCCGCGGTATCTGGGACCGCACGGGTGTCCGAATCGTCGCGGGTGCGCTGCTTCCCGCGGTGATCCTCGTCATCTGGCATGTCGTGACGACCTCGGGCCTCGTTCCGGCGTATCGGCTGCCGACACCGGAATCGGTGTTCCGTGCGGGTGTCGAGCTCGCGGAGCGCGGGCAGCTGTGGACGCACATCGCGATCTCGGTGCAGCGAGTGCTGCTCGGCTTCGCGATCGGTTCGCTGATCGGGCTCGTCATCGCGGCCGTCGTGGGTCTGTCGAAGCTGGGCGATGTGCTGCTCAGCCCAACGCTGGCGGCTCTGCGTGCCGTGCCGTCGCTGGCCTGGGTGCCGCTGCTGATCCTGTGGATGCAGATCGGCGAGGAGTCGAAGGTCACGCTGATCGCGATCGGCGCGTTCTTCCCCGTGTACACGACCGTCGCGGACGCACTGCGCCATGTCGACCCGCACCTCGTCGAGGCGGGGCGATCGTTCAGCCTGCGCGGCTGGTCGCTGTTCCGCACCGTGCAGCTGCCGGCTGTCATCCCGTCCGTGATCTCCGGTCTGCGCCTCGCACTCGCGCAGTCGTGGCTGTTCCTCGTCGCCGCCGAGCTGATCGCGTCGTCGATGGGGCTCGGGTTCCTGCTGGATGATTCGCAGAACAACGGCCGTGTCGACCGCATCCTGCTCGCCATCGTGCTGCTCGCGCTTCTCGGAACACTGACGAACACCATCCTCGGCCTTATCGAGAAGTATCTTCTGCGGCGGTGGACATGACCGACGAAGCACGCCTGATCGAGAACCGCACCTATCCGGCGCCGGCGGCCTTCGCCGCGCAAGCGAATGTCGATGCGGCGATCTATGCGGCGGCGGATGCCGACCCCATCGCTTTCTGGGAAGAGGCGGCCCGGCGGCTGGACTGGTCGACGCCGTGGCACACCGCGATGACATGGCAATCGCCCGCCGACGGCGCGATGCCGAAGGCGGAGTGGTTCGTCGGCGGATCGCTGAACGTCGCGTACAACTGCGTCGACCGTCACGTCGACGCCGGTCGCGGAGACAAGGTCGCGCTGCACTTCGAGGGCGAGCCAGGGGATCGCGTCACCGTGACCTACGCCGACCTGCAGCGACGCGTGTCGCAGGCGGCGAACGGACTGCTGGCCCTCGGCATCGGACCAGGCGACCGCGTCGTCGTCTACCTGCCCGTGCTCATCGAGACGATCGTGATCGCCCTCGCCTGCGCCCGCATCGGAGCCGTGCACTCGCTCGTGTTCGGCGGCTTCTCCGCCGAGGCGGTGCGGTTCCGCCTCTCCGACACCGGTGCGAAGCTGCTCGTCACCACCGACGGACAGTTCCGCCGAGGCAAGGCCGTCGAGGTCAAGTCGGCCGCCGACATCGCCGCCGCCGATCTCCCCGACCTCGAGCACGTCCTCGTCGTTCGGCGCACCGGCCAGGACATCGCCTGGACCGAGGGCCGAGACGTCTGGTGGCACGACGTCGTCGACACGGCATCCGAGGCCCACGATCCGCAGCCGTTCGACGCGGAGCATCCGCTCTTCATCATCTATACCTCCGGGACCACCGGGAAGCCGAAGGGGCTCGTGCACACCTCCGGCGGGTACCTCGCGCACACGAGCTGGGCGCACTGGGCGCACTTCGATGCGAAGGATGACGACGTGCACTGGTGCACGGCGGATCTCGCCTGGGTCACCGCGCACAGCTACGAGATCTACGGGCCGCTCTCGAACGGCCTCACCCAGGTCATCTACGAGGGCACGCCGGACACCCCGCATCAGCAGCGGCATCTCGAGATCATCGAGCGCTACGGCGTGACGGTCTATTACACGGCTCCCACGCTGATCCGCACGTTCATGACGTGGTTCGGCGACGAGCTGCCCACGGATCACGACGTGTCGTCGCTGCGCCTGCTCGGCACGGTCGGCGAGGCGATCAACCCCGAGGCGTGGGTGTGGTTCCATCGCACGTTTGGCCGCGGTGAGCTGCCGATCGTCGACACCTGGTGGCAGTCCGAGACGGGAGCGGCGATGATCGTGCCGCTGCCGGGGGTGACGACGCTCAAACCCGGTTCGGCATCCGTGCCGCTGCCGGGGATCGACGCCGCCGTCGTCGACGAGAACGGCGACGAGGTGGCCCCCGGCCGCTCCGGAACCCTCGTCGTGCGCCGTCCGTGGCCGGGCATGGCACGCACCGTCTGGCGCGATGCCGAGCGGTACCGCACGTCGTACTGGTCCGACTACGCGGGCAAGGGTGTGCACGGCGGCTACTACGTCGCCGGTGATGGCGCCACGCGCGACGCCGACGGGCACATCTGGATCCTCGGCCGCCTCGACGACGTCGTGAACGTCTCCGGTCACCGCCTGTCGACCATCGAGATCGAGTCGGCGCTCGTCGCCGACCCGACGGTGGGCGAGGCCGGCACCGCGGGCGTTCCGGATGCCCTCACCGGGCAGGCCGTCACCGCGTTCGTCACGGCATCCGGCGCCGGCGAGATCACCGATGCAGGGCTGCGCGACCGCGTCGCCCGCGAGATCGGCCCCGTCGCCAAGCCGAAGAACATCGTCATCGTGCCCGACCTGCCCAAGACCCGCTCGGGCAAGATCATGCGCCGACTCCTCGCCCAGCTGTGGGAGGCTGAGCAGGATCACCGCGCTGGCCGCGTGCCGACGGCGCTCGGCGACACCACCTCTTTGCAGAACCCGGAAGCCGTGGACGCCATCGCCGCGGCTCTCGCGGCGACGCGTCCCTGACCTCGCTCTCTACGAAGGAAGACATGACGGAAGAACATCGTTTCGGGTTCCGCACCCGCGCGCTCCACGCCGGAGGAACGCCGGATGCCGCCACCGGGGCGCGCGCCGTGCCGATCTACCAGACCACCTCGTTCGTCTTCGACGACGCGAAGGATGCCGGGAACCTGTTCGCCCTGCAGAAGTACGGCAACATCTACTCCCGCATCGGCAACCCCACCGTCGCCGCGCTCGAGGAGCGCCTCGCGTCCCTCGAAGGCGGCATCGGCGCCGTGGCCACCTCATCGGGCATGAGCGCGGAGTTCATCACGTTCGCAGCCCTCGTCGGCGCCGGCGACCACGTCGTGGCATCCGCTCAGCTCTACGGCGGCACCGTCACGCAGCTGGACGTGACCCTGCGCCGATTCGGTGTGGAGACGACGTTCGTGCCGTCGACGGATCCCGCCGACTACGCGGCGGCGATCCGTCCCGAGACCAAGGTCGTCTACGTCGAGATGATCGGCAACCCGTCCGGCGAGATCGCCGACATCGAGGGCCTCGCCGAGGTGGCGCACGCCGCCGGCGTGCCGCTCGTCGTCGACGCGACGCTCGCGACGCCCTACCTCGCGCGTCCGCTCGAGCACGGTGCCGATATCGTGATCCACTCGGTGACGAAGTTCCTCGGCGGCCACGGCACCACCCTCGGCGGCGTCGTGATCGAGAAGGGCACGTTCGACTGGGGAAACGGCAAGTTCCCCGAGATGACCGAGCCGGTCGCCTCCTACGGCGGCATCAAGTGGTGGGACAACTTCGGCGAGTACGGGTTCCTCACCAAGCTCCGCTCGGAGCAGCTGCGCGATATCGGTCCGGCGCTCAGCCCGCAGTCCGCGTTCAACCTTCTGCAGGGGATCGAGACGCTGCCGCAGCGCATCGATGCGCACCTCGCGAACGCGCGCATCGTCGCCGAGTGGCTCGACTCCGACCCGCGCATCTCGTACGTCACGTGGTCGGGCCTGGAATCCCACCCGCACTTCGAGCGCGCTAAGAAGTACCTGCCGCTGGGCCCCGGATCCGTCTTCGCCTTCGGCGTGAAGGCCGACGACGGCCGCGCCGCGGGCGAGACGCTGATCGAGAACCTGCAGCTCGCCTCGCACCTCGCGAACATCGGTGACGCCCGCACCCTGGTGATCCACCCGGCATCCACAACGCACCGCCAGCTCACGGCCGAGCAGCTCGTCGCGGCCGGCGCGCCCGCCGACCTCATCCGCATCTCGGTCGGCCTCGAGGACGTCGAGGACATCATCTGGGACCTCGATCAGGCCCTGACCGCCGCGACGGGAGAGACCCGATGAGCGCCGACGCCTGCGAGTTCACCCCGCCCGTCGAGGCGTGCGCCCTGCCGGGTGCGGCTCCCGTGGCATCCGACCCCGCTCGCACCTGGGTGAGCCCGAACCAGCAGGAGCGCTTCGCGCTGCTGCGCCGTTCGCGCTCGGTCGCGATCGTCGGTGCATCCGACAACCCGGCCCGCGCGTCGTACTTCGTCGCGACGTATCTGCTGTCGAGCTCGCCGTACGAGATCTACTTCGTCAACCCGCGCGCCACCGAGATCCTCGGTCAGCCGGTCTACGCCTCGCTCGCCGACCTGCCGGTCGTGCCCGACATCGTCGACGTGTTCCGCAAGCACGACGACCTGCCGGGCGTCGCGCAGGAGGCCATCGACGTCGGCGCGAAGGCGCTGTGGCTGCAGCTCGGTTCGTGGAACGAGGAGGCCGCAGCCCTTGCCGAGGGTGCGGGTCTCTCGGTCGTCATGGACCGCTGCATCAAGATCGAGCACGCGCGCTTCCACGGCGGCCTGCATCTGGCCGGCTTCGACACCGGCGTGATCAGCTCGAAGCGCCAGCTGCTGGCGCGCTGACGCGATTCGTCCCCGGTCGGCGTGACAGGATGAGGACATGCCTCTCATCGCGCTGACCGGGGGAATCGCCTCGGGCAAATCCACGATCGCGCGCCGTCTCGCCGAGCGCGGCGCCGTGATCGTCGACGCCGATCAGATCGTGCGCGACGTTCAGTCGCCCGGCTCGCCGGTGCTCGACGCCATCGCCGCGCGGTTCGGCGCCGAGATGATCGATGCCTCCGGCGCGTTGGATCGCGCCGCCCTCGGCGCCCGGGTGTTCGGCGACGACGAGGCGCTGGCCGCGCTGAACGCGATCGTGCACCCCGCTGTGCGCGACGAGTCCCAGCGCCGCTTCGCCGAGGCCTTCGAGGCCGACGCGGATGCCGTGGTCGTCTACGACGTGCCGCTGCTCGTCGAGGCGCGCGTGGACGACCCGTGGGATCTCATCGTCGTGGCGGATGCTCCGGCATCCGTCCGCCTGGATCGTCTGGTGTCACTTCGCGGCATGAGCGCCGACGACGCCGAGCGCCGGATCGCCGCGCAGGTGCCGGACGACGAACGCCGGGCGATCGCCGACATCGTCATCGACACGTCCGGAACCATGGATGGCACCCTGCGGCAGACCGACGCGGCCTGGGAGCGGATCGCCGCGCGGTGAGCGCGGTTCCCTTCACCGGGCACGTTCCGGGCACGGCCGCCTATCGGCGCCTGCTGATCGGCCTGTTCTTCGCGGGCGTCGCAACCTTCGCGCAGCTGTATGCACCGCAGGCGGTGCTACCGCTCATCGCCGTCGATCTCGACGCGGATCCCGCGACGGCGGCGCTCGCGGTCTCGGCCGCGACGCTGGGGCTCGCGGGCTCGGTGCTGTTCTGGTCTCTCATCGCCGATCGGATCGGCCGCATCCCCGCGATGGCGACAGGCGTCGCGATCGCCACCGTCTGCGGTTTCGCGGCCGTCGCCGCGAACGGGCTCACGCTGCTGCTGGCGCTGCGCGTGGCAGAGGGGATCGGGCTCGGCGCGATGCCCGCGGTCGCCCTCGTCTACCTCAGCGAGGAGGTCTCGGCCCGCCATGCCGCGGCTGCCGCCGGCGGATACATCGCCGGCACGACCGTGGGCGGTCTGAGCGGGAGGCTCATCTCGGGACCGGTCGGCGAGTCGTTCGGCTGGCGCCTCGGCGTGGCCGCGACCGTGGCCGTGTGCGCGCTGGCTGCGGTCATCTTCCTGCTGCTCGTGCCGCGGGCGCGCGGTTTCGTGCCGGGGCGACGGCGAGAGCCCGTCGGGATCGGCATCCGAATGCGCCGCGCGCTGCGATCACGGAGCCTGCTCGCGCTGTATGCACAGGGCTTCTTGCTGATGGGGGCATTCGTCGCGATCTACAACTACCTCGGCTTCCACCTCGCGGAGGCGCCCTTCTTCCTGCCGGCATGGTTCGTCTCGCTGCTGTTCCTCGCCTACCTCGCCGGCACGTTCTCCTCACCCTGGGCGGGTCGGCTCGCGACGAGGCGTGGGCGGATGCCGGTGCTGCTGACCTCGATCGGCTTGTCGATCGTGGGGATCTCGCTGATGTTCATCGCGGTCACGTGGGTGATCATCGTCGGGCTGATCCTGTTCACGGCCGGGTTCTTCGGGGCGCACACGATCGCATCCGGTTGGGTGCCGGTCGCAGCTCCCGATGGCGCCCGCGCGCAGGCGTCGTCGCTGTATTACCTCGGCTACTACGCCGGCTCGAGCCTGTTCGGCTGGGCGCTCGGAGTCGTGTTCGGCCAGGCGGGCTGGTGGTGGTTCCTCGCCGCGGTGCTGGCGATGTCGATGCTCGCCGCGGTTATCGCGGTGCTGTGGTCCGAGCGGCCGCGCGACGACGTGCCAGCCGGCGGATGAGGACGACGGCGAGGACGACGAGTCCGATCAGGAGCAGCCCGGCGAGCACCGGCACGATGATCGCGAGGGCCGCGAGCAGGAAGGATGCTCCATCCTCCGTCGCGCTGAGCACCGGTGCTGCGAGCCCGCCCGTGACGGCGTTCGCGGCGACGCGTCCCGTGGCCTTGACGATGTGCACGACGAGCGCGATCACCACGCCGGTGACGATCGGCACCCAGGCTGAGTCCGCGAAGAACGTGGACGGATCATCGACCGCAATGGTCTGGGCGCTGCTTCCCGCGCCGAACACGATTCCACCGGAGGCGGGGCGCAGCGCGCTCTGCACGACGTCGTTGATCGAGTCGAGGGCGGGGATCTTGTCGGCGATGACCTCGAGCACGAGCAGCGCACCGAGCCCCCAGAGGGAGATGTCGCTCGAGATCCATGACCAGCCGGACGGCAGATCCACGGCGGGCAGGAAACGATCGGCGAGGCCCAGCAGGAACAGCGGCATCCAGGCATTGAGACCGGCGGATGCCGCGAGGCTCGAACCGATGATGAACTCGATCACGCTCCCACTCTAGAAGGAACGTCCGCCCGGATGTCCCCGGCGGCGCCTACGCTGGATGTATGCAACCCACGCGCAGCGTCCGTCCGTTCGAGGTCGTCAGCGAATATGTGCCCGCCGGTGATCAGCCGAAGGCGATCGCCGATCTCGCCGCCCGTATCAACGCGGGAGAGACCGACATCGTGCTGCTCGGTGCCACGGGCACCGGAAAGTCGGCGACGACCGCCTGGCTCATCGAGCAGGTGCAGCGGCCGACGCTCGTACTCGCGCACAACAAGACGCTCGCCGCGCAGCTGGCCAACGAGTTCCGCGAACTCATGCCGAACAACGCCGTCGAATATTTCGTCTCGTACTACGACTACTACCAGCCCGAGGCGTACGTCCCGCAGACCGATACCTTCATCGAGAAGGACTCCTCGGTCAACGCCGAGGTCGAGCGTCTGCGCCACTCGACCACCAACTCGCTGCTCAGCCGTCGCGATGTGGTCGTCGTCTCCACGGTGTCCTGCATCTACGGCCTCGGCGCCCCGGAAGAGTACCTGCGGGCGATGGTCGCCCTGCAGGTGGGGGAGCGCTACGACCGCGACGCGCTGATCCGGCAGTTCATCGCGATGCAGTACAACCGCAACGACGTCGACTTCTCACGCGGAAACTTCCGGGTGCGCGGCGATACGATCGAAATCATCCCGGTCTACGAGGAGCATGCGATCCGCGTCGAGCTGTTCGGCGATGAGATCGAAGCGCTCTATTCGTTGCATCCGCTCACCGGTGACATCATCGAGAAGCTCGATGCGGTCCCGATCTTCCCCGCCTCGCACTACGTCGCCGGCACCGACGTGATCCAGCGCTCCATCGGCACGATCGAGACCGAGCTCGAAGAACGCCTGGCCGAGTTCGAACGACAGGGCAAACTGCTCGAAGCGCAGCGTCTGCGCATGCGCACCGCATTCGACCTCGAGATGCTGCAGCAGCTCGGATTCTGCTCGGGCATCGAGAACTACTCCCGGCACATGGATGGCCGCGAGCCCGGAGAACCACCGCACACGCTGCTTGACTTCTTCCCCGACGACTTCCTGCTCGTGATCGACGAGTCGCACGTGACGGTGCCGCAGATCGGCGCGATGTACGAGGGTGACGCGTCCCGCAAGCGCACCCTCGTCGAGCACGGGTTCCGTCTGCCCAGCGCCATGGACAACCGCCCGCTGCGCTGGGACGAGTTCAAGAACCGTATCGGCCAGACCGTCTACCTCTCCGCGACCCCGGGCAAGTACGAGATGGGCATCGCCGATGGCGTCGTCGAGCAGATCATCCGGCCGACCGGCCTCGTCGACCCCGAGATCGTCGTGAAGCCCTCGAAGGGGCAGATCGATGACCTGCTCGAGGAGATCCGCATCCGTGTCGAGAAGGATGAGCGCGTGCTCGTCACGACGCTGACGAAGAAGATGGCGGAGGAGCTCACCGACTTCCTGGGCGAGCACGGGGTGCGGGTGCGCTACCTGCACTCCGATGTCGATACGCTGCGCCGCGTCGAACTGCTCAGCGAACTGCGCTCCGGGGTGTACGACGTGCTCGTCGGCATCAACCTGCTGCGCGAGGGTCTCGATCTTCCCGAGGTGTCCCTGGTGGCGATCCTGGACGCCGACAAGGAGGGGTTCCTGCGCTCGGGCACCTCGCTCATCCAGACCATCGGCCGCGCCGCGCGAAACGTCTCGGGTGAAGTGCACATGTACGCCGACAAGATCACCGACTCCATGGCCAAGGCGATCGAGGAGACCGAGCGGCGCCGCGAGAAGCAGATCGCGTACAACACGGCGAACGGCATCGATCCGCAGCCGCTGCGCAAGAAGATCGCCGACATCACCGACGTGCTCGCGCGTGAGGCATCCGATACGCAGGACATGCTGCGGGGCAAGGGGCGCACGAAGTCCGGCAAGGGCAAGAGCCCGACGCCGCAGTTGCGCCGCGAGGGGATCGCTGCGGAGGGCGCCGCTCAGCTCGAGGCGACCATCGAAGACCTGTCGAACCAGATGCTCGCGGCAGCCGAAGAACTCAAGTTCGAGCTCGCCGGGCGCCTGCGCGACGAGGTGCAGGACCTCAAGAAGGAGTTGCGGGCGATGGAGCGCGCGGGGCACGCCTGAGGGTCAGTGGCGCCCGTCAGGGGCAGTGCATGAGCGGCTTGGGGCCGGACCGGTCGATCGTGTGCTCGGTCATGGCGTGCCCGCACAGGGGGCAGGCGCGCTCGGCGCGCTGCGCTGAGGTCGGGGGCGGGGTCGGCTCGTAGGGGCCGACGGCCGCGGGGCCAGCCAGGCGGATGAGGTTCGTGTTGAACCACTTGTACAGTCCGCCCGCTTCGCGGATGCGCGTGCGCAGCGGGACACGGTCAGAACTGTTCGCCATGATGCTTAGTGTACTAAACATTAGGCCGCCGGGTATCATCAGGGGGTGCCCACGGACGACGACATGCTCAAGCTCGAGAACCAGCTCTGCTTCGCGCTGGTCACCGCGGCGCGCAACGTCGTCTCGATCTACCGCCCGATCCTCGAGCCTCTCGGACTCACCCATCCGCAGTACCTCGTCATGCTCGCCCTCTGGGAGCAGTCGCCGCGCACGCTCGGAGAGCTCGCCGCCGAACTCGCCCTGGAACCCGCCACCGCCTCACCACTGGTGAAACGGCTCGAAAAGGAGGGCCTCGTGGCCCGCGGCCGCAGCAGCGCCGACGAGCGGCGCCTCGACATCGTGCTCACCGACGCCGGACGGGCCCTCCGCGAGCGCGCGCTCGACGTGCCGCGCCAGGTGATGGAGGCCGTGCAGATGGACGCCGAACAGGTCGCCGCGCTCCGCGACGGCGTCAGCCGCTTCGCCGGCCGCACCGCGCCGGTCTGACGCGCACCGAGGCGACCATCGCCGGTGCGAACGATGCCGGAGTGCATGGCGGAGTCCTCCCGCCCCCCTAGGCTGAATGCCATGGGTCACGAGGATGCGCGCGCCGGATCCCGCACCCGCACCAGGGCTCTCATCGCCATCTCACTGGCCTTCGTCGCACTCATCGCGATCGCCGCTCTGCAGGGGCATCCGGTGTTCCAGTCGATCGACGTCTCCGGCCAGGTCATCATGCCGACCGAGACTCCGGCGCCCGGCCCGACCGATTCCGGCCTCCCGGATCTCGAACCCCGCGAGCCCAACCCGTGGATCGCGATCATCGCGGCCGTCATCGCCTCGGCCGTCGGGCTGACCCTCGCGTTCCTGCTCATTCGCCTCATCGTGCGCGTCATCCGCCAGTGGTGGCACGACCGCCCGCTGCGTCGCGCGGACGGGGGCACTCCGGACGTCGGCCTCACGGCGGCCGCACCCCAGGAGCGCATCGAGGAGGCCGTCGTCCGGCACGGGATCGCCGGTGCCATCGACGCCGTGGCATCCGACCTCGCACCCACGGATGCCATCACCGCGGCCTGGGTCGGCCTCGAGGACGCGGCGAGACGAGCCGGCCAGAGCCGCGGCGCCGCCGAGACGCCGGGGGAGTTCACCCTGCGCATCGTCGGCACCCGTGCGGACAGTGAAGACGCTGTACGGGCGCTGCTCGCGCTCTACGAGAGCGTGCGCTTCGGCGGCCGCATCGCCGAGGAGTCCGATCGCCTCCGCGCCCGCGCGCTGCTCGAGCAGATCCAGGAGCACTGGCGATGAGGGGCCGCGTGGCGCTGACGATCATCGGCCTCCTCGGGGCCGCCGTGGTGGTGTGGGTGCTGTCGCTCATCGGCATGCCGCCGCTGTTCGTCATCGCCTGGCTGCTGCTCGTCGGCGCCGTCGGCATCATCACCCGAGCCGACGAGTCGCCGGAGCCGGATGCCTGGCCGCCGGAGAAACCCCAACCGGACTTCCGAGGCTCGGACGTCTCGCGCCTGGCCTGGTCGATCAACACCCGCAACGGCGCCGTCGGCTCGATGCTCGTCGCCCGGCTCGACGCGCTGCTGCGCCGCAGGCTCCAGCTCCGAGGACTCGACATCGACGAGCCCGGTGACGCCGCCCGCATCGACGCGCTGCTCGGCGACGGCATCCGCACCGCGCTCACCGCCCGAGAGGTTACTCGCGACGACGTCGAGCGCGTGCTCGGCGCCATCGAGACAATTCCGTCCCATCTGGAGGAGAAATGACCGAGATCGCCGACATCGACGAGATCGCCGCCGCCGGCTCACGCATCCTGGCCGGGGTGCGCACCGCCGTCGTGGGTATGGACGAACCGCTCACGATCGCCCTCGGCACGATCCTCGCCGGCGGTCACGTGCTCTTCGAGGACGTGCCGGGCCTGGGCAAGACGCTCGCCGCGCGGAGTCTCGCCGCCGCCGTCGGCCTCGACTTCCGCCGCATCCAGTGCACGCCCGACATGCTCCCGGGCGACGTCACCGGATCGTACGTCTACGCACCCGACACGGGGGAGTTCCGCTTCCGCCCGGGCCCCCTGTTCGCCGGCCTCGTGCTCGCCGACGAGATCAACCGGACGACGCCGAAGACGCAGTCGGCCATGCTCGAGGCGATGGCCGAGCGCCAGGTCACCGTCGAGGGCAACCGCTTCGCACTGCCCGAGCCGTTCCACATCATCGCGACGGCGAACCCCATCGAGTACGAGGGCACGTACGCGCTGCCGGAGGCGCAGCTCGACCGCTTCATGGTGCGCCTGGCCGTCGGGTATCCCACCCCGGATGCCGAGACCGAGATCGTGCTCGCCCGCGCCCGCCGGGGCGTGCCCGAGGCGACGGTCGAGCCCGTCGTCGACGCCGCAGGCCTCGCCCGTCTGCAGCAGGGCGTGGAGCGGATCCACGTGGACCCGGACGTCGCCCGCTACTGCGTCGACCTCGTGCGGGCCACGCGCACCGCCAACCACGTCGCCGTCGGATCCTCGCCCCGAGGATTGGAGACCCTCGTGCTGCTGGGCCGCGCGCTCGCCGCGCTCGACGGCCGCGCCTACGTGCGCCCCGACGACATCAAGCGCATCGCGGTGCCCGTCCTCGCCCACCGCCTCACCCTCACCCCGCAGGCCTGGGCGCAGGGCATCGACCCCGCGGCGATCATCGCGACGGTCGTGGCGACCTGCGCCGTGCCGCCGACCGTCGCCGCGGCCCGATGACCGAACAGCACGTCGAGGCGGAGCACCCCGTCACCTGGCAGCGAACCGCGACCCCGTCGATGGCGGCGGTCGCCGCCGTCGCGCTCGCCGCGGTCGGGGTCGCCTTCTCGCGCCCGGACCTCGTCGTGCTGGGTCTGCCGTTCGCACTGTGGTGCGTGCTCGTGCTGCGCCGGCCGCGACCCGCACGGATAGTCGTAGCTCTGCAAGCGGAGTCCGGGACCGAGCCGGGAACGGTGCACGGCACGGTCGGCGTGCGCGCCGAGGCGGACTGGGCGCAGCTGGCGATCGACCAGGGCGGGGTGCGGCGGGGCGTGGCGGACGCCGCGGACGGCGACGCCGTCGTGCGCACCACCGCACGGCTGCGCCGCGACGGCCCGTGCGGTGGCATCCGACGGCGCATGGGTCAGCACGACGATGCCGCGGCGCGCACTGGGTTGGAATGCGGCGCCGACGTCGATCCGGCTGGGCGCGCTTCCCGTCCCGCCCCGGCTGCGCGGCCTGCACGGCATCTATCGCGGCTCGCGCCCCGGACAGGGCGGCGACTTCCGCGACATCCACCCGTTCGCGCCGGGCGACGAGCTGCGCCGCGTCGACTGGCGGGCCACCGCGCGCCTGGCCCGGCGTCCCGGAGACCTGCTGGTGCGGCGCACAGACACCCTCAGCGACGCATCCGTCGTCATCATGATCGACACCGCAGACGACCTCGGCACGGTCGTCGCGACCTGGGGATCCTCCGACCCCGACCGCAGCGGCGTCACCTCGCTGGACCTCGCCCGCCAGGCCGCCCTGTCGATCGCGACCGCGGCGATCGGCGCCGGCGACCGAGTCGCGCTGCATGAGCTCTCGGCGGACGGACGGACCGTCGCCCCCGGCGCCGGCGCCCGCCATCTCGCACGCCTGAGCCGCGCGATCGCGGCCACCGGCGTGAACGGCCAGATCACCCGGTACCGGCGCACGCCGCCCGTGCCGCACGGCGCGACCGTGCACGTGCTCTCGCCGTTCGTCGACCGCGGGGCCACTGCGCTCGCGCTCGCGCTGCGGGCGAGCGGGCACCGGGTCGTCGCCGTCGACGTGCTGCCTGTCCTCGACGACGCCCGACTGAGCCGTGAGCAGCGCATCGCGCTGCGCACCCTGAGCGCCGAGCACGACGACGCCCTCACCGAGCTGCGTCACGCCGGAGCGGACGTGCTCGCGTGGCGGGTCGATGGAGATGGTGCGGATGCGGCACTGCGCACGGCGGGACGGCGCGGGCGATGAGGTCCCGCACCCACGAGATGCGCGTTCCCTCCGGGATCCCCGCCGCCGTCCTCCGCGCCCTCACCGCGCTCATCGGAATCGCCGGGGTGATCGTGCTGAACGGCTACCCCGTCTGGCAGATGATCGGAGCCCTTGCGTTCACGGTCGGCGCGGTGCTCCCACGCAGCCTTGCGACCTGGGCCGGAGCCGCGGTCATCGTCCTGGGCATGGCGCTCGGCGAGCCGTCGCCGTGGCGCACCGCGCTCGCGCTGCTGATCCTGCACCTCGTGCACGTGCTCGGAAGCGTCTGCATGGTCGTGCCGCTCACCTCACGGATGCAGCCTCAGGCGCTGCAGCCGACATTCCGGCGGTTCGTCGGCGTGCAGCTGATCGCGCAACCGGTCGCTGTGCTCGTCGTGGTGATGCCCGCGGTTGGCGATGGCGGGGTGTCCTGGCTCGCGCCCATCGGAGGCGTGATCGTGGCGGGGGTCGCCGTGCTGCTGCCGCGGGCACGCACGCGATCCTGAACGCGGTCACGGCCCCGATGTCCGTGGCCCCTCTTAGACTTATCGGGTGCCAATCGTCCCTGTAGCAACCACCGGAAAACTCAGTGTTCGCGGTGCCCGCGTGCACAACCTCAAGAACGTCGACATCGACATCCCTCGCGACTCGCTGGTCGTGTTCACGGGGCTGTCCGGGTCGGGCAAGTCGAGCCTCGCGTTCGACACGATCTTCGCCGAGGGGCAGCGCCGCTACGTCGAGTCGCTGAGCGCCTATGCGCGTCAGTTCCTGGGCCAGGTCGATCGGCCCGATGTCGACTTCATCGAGGGGCTGAGCCCGGCGGTGTCGATCGATCAGAAGTCGACCAACCGCAACCCGCGCTCGACGGTCGGCACGATCACCGAGATCTACGACTACATGCGCCTGCTGTGGGCGCGCATCGGCGTGCCGCACTGCCCCGAGTGCGGAGAGAAGATCCAGCGCCAGACGGTGCAGCAGATCGCCGATCAGCTCATGGAGCTGCCCGACCGCACCAGATATCAGATCGTCGCGCCGATCGTGTCGCAGAAGAAGGGGGAGTTCGTCGACCTTTTCCGCGAGCTCGGAGCCAAGGGCTACTCGCGCGCCATCGTCGACGGCGACCTCGTCCAGCTCGCCGAGCCGCCGACGCTGAAGAAGAGCTACAAGCACGACATCTCCGTCGTCGTCGACCGGCTCGTGGCATCCGGCGACATCCTCGGCCGTGTCACCGACTCCGTAGAGACCGCGCTCGGGCTCGCCGGCGGCGTCATGCAGATCAATTTCATCGATGAAGAGGGCGACGCGGCCTGGCAGTCGTTCTCCGAGAAGCTCGCCTGCCCCAACGGCCACGCGATCACCCTCACCGAGATCGAGCCGCGCACTTTCTCCTTCAACGCGCCGTTCGGCGCCTGTCCGACCTGCTCGGGGCTCGGCACGCGCATGTCGGTCGACGTCGACCTCATGCTGGGCGATGAGGACCTCTCGATCCGCGAGGGCGCGATCATCCCCTGGACCACCCAGGGCAAGGGCCTCTTCCAGTACTACGAGCGTCTTCTCGAGGGCCTCGCAGGCGACCTGAACTTCTCGCTCGACACCCCGTGGAAGGACCTGCGCGTCGATGTGCAGGACGCGGTGCTGCGCGGCGACAACTACAAGGTCACGGTCAAGTGGAAGAACCGGTACGGTCGCGAGATGCGATACGCCTCCGGCTTCGAGGGCGTCGTCCCCTACATCGAACGCCAGTACGCGCAGGCCGAGAGCGACAACCAGCGGGCACGCTGGGCCGAGTACCTCCGCGAGGTGCCCTGCTCCACCTGCAACGGCGCGCGCCTCAAGCCCGAGGTGCTCGCCGTCCTGGTCGACCAGCGCTCGATCGCCGAGATCGCCGATCTCAGCCTCGCCGAGGCCGCAGACTTCATGGAGACCCTCACCCTCACCGAGCGCGAGGCGAAGATCGCGGCCCAGGTGCTGCGCGAGATCCGCCTCCGGCTGAACTTCCTCCTGCAGGTCGGACTGAACTACCTCAACCTCAGCCGTTCGGCCGGCTCCCTTTCCGGAGGCGAGGCGCAGCGCATCCGGCTGGCGACGCAGATCGGCTCCGGCCTCACCGGCGTTCTCTACGTGCTCGACGAGCCCTCGATCGGCCTGCACCAGCGCGACAACCGTCGTCTGATCCAGACTCTCGAGACTCTGCGCGACCTCGGCAACACGCTGATCGTCGTCGAGCACGATGAAGAGACGATCGAAGCGGCCGACTGGGTCGTCGACATCGGACCGGGCGCCGGCGTCAACGGTGGCTCGGTCGTGCACTCCGGCCCCTATGACGCGCTGCTCGGCGAAGAGGACTCCATGACGGGCGACTACCTGTCGGGCCGTCGCGAGATCCCCACGCCCGCGAAGCGTCGCAAGATCGACAAGAAGCGGATGCTGACGGTGGTCGGTGCGCGCGAGAACAATCTGAAGGACGTCACGGCATCCTTCCCACTCGGTGTGCTGACCGCGGTCACGGGTGTCAGCGGCTCGGGCAAGAGCTCGCTGGTCAACGACATCCTCTATCGGGTCCTCGCATCCAAGCTCAACGGTGCCCGCTCCTTGGCCGGCAAGCACACCCGCGTCACCGGTCTCGACAACCTCGACAAGGTCGTGCACGTCGACCAGGCGCCCATCGGGCGCACACCGCGGTCGAACCCGGCGACGTATACGGGCGTCTTCGACCGCATCCGGTCGCTGTTCGCCGAGACCCCCGAGGCGAAGGTCCGCGGCTACCAGCCCGGCCGCTTCAGCTTCAATGTCAAGGGCGGTCGCTGCGAGGCCTGCTCGGGTGACGGCACGATCAAGATCGAGATGAACTTCCTGCCCGATGTTTACGTCGACTGCGAGGTCTGCGACGGCAAGCGGTACAACCGCGACACCCTGGCGGTGCACTACAAGGGCAAGAACATCGCCGAGGTCCTCGAGATGCCGATCGAAGAAGCGGCAGAGTTCTTCGAGCCGATCCAGGCCATCCACCGCTACATGAAGACGCTCGTCGACGTCGGGCTCGGCTATGTCCGTCTCGGGCAGTCCGCGACGACCCTGTCCGGCGGCGAGGCGCAGCGCGTGAAGCTCGCGACAGAGCTGCAGCGCCGCAGCAACGGACGCAGCATCTATGTGCTCGACGAACCGACCACGGGTCTGCACTTCGAAGACGTGCGCAAGCTCCTCGAGGTTCTGAACGGCCTCGTCGACAAGGGCAACACGGTGGTCGTGATCGAGCACAACCTCGACGTCATCAAGTCGGCCGACTGGGTCATCGACATGGGTCCTGAGGGCGGTTCCGGCGGCGGCACGGTGCTCGCCACCGGCACCCCCGAGCAGATCGCCCAGGTCGAGGAGAGCCACACGGGCCTCTTCCTCGGTGAGATCCTGGGTGCAGGACGCGGGGCGCGGAAGGCCGGCTGATGGCCGAGGTCCTTCCCTACAAGCCGAAACCGGGCGAGATTCCGACGAACCCGGGCGTCTACCGTTTCCGCGATGCGGAGGGGCGCGTGCTCTACGTCGGCAAGGCGAAGAACCTGCGCCAGCGGTTGTCGAACTACTTCGCCCCGCTGCGCACGCTCCACGAGCGCACCCGGCGGATGGTCACGACAGCGGCCTCCGTCGAGTGGACGGTCGTCGCGACCGATGTCGACTCCCTGCAGCTGGAGTACATGTGGATCAAGGAGTTCGATCCGCCCTTCAACGTGCGCTACAAGGACGACAAGTCCTACCCGTTCCTGGCGGTGACGCTGGGGGATGAGGCGCCTCGGGTGCTCGTGACCCGCAACCGCAAGATCCCGCGGGCACGGTACTTCGGGCCGTACCCCAAGGTGTGGGCGGTGCACGAGACGATCGATCTGATGATCAAGGCCTTCCCGATCCGCACCTGCAGCGATTCGAGCTACAAGCGCGCGATGGCCACGGGGCGGCCGTGCTTCCCCGGGCAGATCGGCAAGTGCGGCGGTCCCTGCTCGATGCGGGTGACGATCGCGGAGCACCGAGCCATCGTCGATGATTTCGTGGCCTTCATGGCGGGCGGGGATGAGCGCTTCACGAAGGAGCTGACGAAGCGGATGCTGGCGGCCTCCGCCGCCATGGACTACGAGTCCGCGGCGAAGTACCGCGACCAGCTCGCCTCGATCGAGGCGGTCCTCGGCAAGAGCGCACTCGTGCTGCCGGCTGACGAGGATGCGGATCTCTTCGGCATCGCCGAGGACGAGCTCGCGGCGGCCGTGCAGCACTTCGTGATCCGGGGCGGCCGAGTACGCGGCGTTCGGGCCACCATGATCGAGAAGGAGATCGACATCTCCGGTGCCGAACTCGTCGACCAGATCCTCCAGCGGGCCTATGGAGAGGGCGTTGATGTGCCGCGCCGCTTGCTGGTGCCGGCCCTGCCCGATGACGCGGCAGAGCTCGAGCAATGGCTGCGGGAGCGTCGCGGGCGCAAGGTCGAGCTGGCGGTGGCCCAGCGCGGTCAGCGCGCCGAGCTCATGCGCACGGCGACGTTGAATGCGCAACAGGCGCTCATTCGTCATAAGACGCGTCGTACGAGCGACTACGTCGCCCGTACACAGGCGCTGACCGATCTGCAGGAGGCTCTGGACCTGGATGCCGCGCCGCTGCGCATCGAGTGCTTCGACATCTCGCATCTGAGCGGCACGAACGTCGTCGCCTCGATGGTCGTTTTCGAGGACGGCCTGCCCCGCACCGATCAGTACCGCTCGTTCAACATCGCCGAGACGACGGATGACACCGATTCGATGTACCAGGTGCTCATGCGGCGCCTTGCGCACCTCGATCGCCCGGAGGATGACGAGCCGGCATCGGTGATCGATGCGGCGACGGGCGAGGCGAGTGCGGTCACCGCCGAGGGCGAGGTGATCACGGCGAAGCGCAAGCCGCGGTTCGCATACCGGCCGCAGCTGCTGCTCGTCGACGGCGGCAAGCCGCAGGTCGAGGCCGCGGCCCGCGCGCTGCGCGATGCGGGGCGCACCGAGATCGCACTGTGCGGCATCGCGAAGCGCCTTGAGGAGATCTGGTTGCCGGGGGAGGACTACCCGGTGATCCTGCCGCGCACGAGCGAGGCGCTGTACCTGTTGCAGCGGCTGCGCGATGAGGCGCATCGATTCGCGATCGTGCACCAGCGCAAGCGTCGCAAGCGCGACATCACCACGGTGCTCGCGGAGGTGCCCGGCCTCGGCGCGTCCCGCATCAAGGCGCTGCTGAAGCACTTCGGGTCCGTCACCGCGTTGCGCGGTGCGAGCGCGGAGGAGATTCAGGAGGTTCCCGGGATCGGGCCGGCACTGGCCACGGGCATCCATTCCCATCTGTCGAGTCGATAGGCTGTACGGACAGGGAGAGGGAGTACCGATGGTCGACGGGGATAAGAACGAGTTCCTCATCGTCACCGGCATGTCCGGTGCGGGGCGTTCAACGGTGGCGAATGCGTTGGAGGATCTGGGGTGGTATGTCGTCGACAACCTCCCCCCGCAGATGCTTCCTCCGCTTCTGGATCTCACGGATCTCGGCGCCGGAGCGCTGCCGAAGGTCGCAGCGGTCGTCGACGTGCGCGGGCGCAACCTCTTCAACGACTTCCCCGAGGTGGCGCGGGCGTTGCGCTCGCGCGGCAGCGTGCGCGTGGTGTTCCTCGATGCGTCCGACGACGTCCTCGTGCGCCGCTTCGAGGCGGTCCGTCGCCCGCACCCGTTGCAGGAGGACGGAACGCTCCTCGACGGCATCCGTCTCGAGCGCTCGCGGCTGACGCTCGTGCGCGAGGCCGCCGACATCGTCATCGACACGTCGTCGTTGAACATCCATCAGCTGGCCACACAGGTCTCGGAGACCTTCGCCGAGGACGGTGCCGCCCGACACCGACTCACGGTTCTGAGCTTCGGTTTCAAGTACGGCCTCCCGACGGATGTGGACCTCGTGGCGGATATGCGCTTCCTCCCGAACCCGTACTGGAACGAGGAGCTGCGCGGCCTCACGGGGCAGGATGCTCCGGTGCGCGATTATGTGCTCGAGCAGGAGGGCGCGGCGGAGTTCCTCGACGCCTATGCGACGGCGCTTGTGCCGGTCCTCGAGGGCTACCAGCGCGAGAACAAGGGTCATTCGACGGTGGCGATCGGATGCACCGGCGGCAAGCACCGTTCCGTCGCCATGTCCGAGCAGCTCGCGCAGCGTCTTGCCGAGATGCCCGGCATCGCGGTGAATGTGCGTCACCGCGATCTCGGGCGCGAATAAGACGGCGCCGCGCCCGGGGTAAACTGGTTCGTTGCGTCGCGATCCGATGCATGAAAGTTTTCCAAGGAGTCCCGTGGCACTAACCACCGACGTAAAAGCTGAACTCGTCAGCATTCGTAATGCACCCCCGACGGTGCGAGTCGCGGAAGTGACGGCTATCCTCCGGTTCGCCGGCGGCCTCCACTCGATCGCCGGCCGGGTGGCCGTCGAAGCCGAGGTCGACGCGGATCTTCTCGCGCGTCGCGTCGCCCGCGACCTTGCCGAGATCTACGGTGTGCGCCCGGAGATCGCCCAGGTTCAGTCTGCGACCGCGACCGAGGGCGCCCGCTATGCCGTGCGCGTGATCGGCGCGGGGGAGACTCTCGCGCGTCAGACCGGTCTGCTCGACCAGCGCCGACGCCCTGTGCGCGGCCTGCCGAACCGTCTCACGACCGGTTCCCGCGAAGAGATCGCCGGCCTGTGGCGCGGTGCGTTCCTCGCGAACGGAACGCTGACCGACCCGGGCCGCTCGGCGATGCTCGAGATCTCGTGCCCGACGTCCGAGGCCGCCATGGCCCTGGTCGGCGCCGCGCACCGCCTGGGCGTCGCGGCGAAGGCCCGCGAGGTGCGCGGCATGCCGCGCGTCGTCGTCCGCGAGGGCGAGGCGATCCGTTCGATCCTGGCGCAGATGGGTGCTGTGAAGACGGCCGCCGCGTGGGAGGAGATGCGTCAGCGCCGCGAGGTGCGCGCCGGAGTGAACCGTCTGGTGAACTTCGACGATGCCAACCTGCGGCGCTCCGCGCAGGCCGCTGTCGCCGCGTGCGCCCGCGTCGAGCGCGCGCTGGAGATCCTCGGCGACACGGTTCCCGATCACCTCCGCACCGCCGGTCAGCTGCGCCTCGCGCACCGTGACGCGAGCCTGGACGAGCTGGGGCACCACGCTGAGCCGCCGCTGACGAAGGATGCCGTCGCCGGACGCATCCGTCGTCTGCTCGCGATGGCGGACAAGCGCGCGCAGCAGGAAGGCATCCCCGGTACCGAGGCCGCCGTGCCTGCCGGGCTCGACGCCTGACGAAACGCTGTTCTCGAGAAGTCCCAGGGAGTGATCCCTGGGACTTTTTCGTCATCAGGGGAAGCATCCCCACCATCGCGACGTTGACGTCAGTAGGATGAAAAAGTCCGCTCTTCACCGCATTTGGGCTGTGAAGAGGATCGGCAAGCGCCGCGGCGCGGCGCGGATTGGATGAAAGCGACATGACGTACACGCTCCCCGACCTCCCCTACGACTTCTCGGCGCTCGAGCCGCACATCAGCGGCAAGATCATGGAACTGCACCATGACAAGCACCACCAGGCCTACGTGACCGGCGCGAACGCGGCTCTCGATGCACTCGCCGAGGCGCGCGAGACCGGCAACCTCGCCAACGTGAACAAGCTCGAGAAGGACCTCGCGTTCAACCTCGGCGGCCACGTCAACCACTCGATCTTCTGGACGAACCTTTCGCCGAACGGCGGTGGCCAGCCCGAGGGCGAGCTCAAGGCTGCGATCGAGGAGTTCTTCGGCTCGTTCGAGAAGTTCCAGGCTCACTTCGCTGCTGCGGCTGCGGGCATCCAGGGCTCCGGCTGGGCCGTGCTCAGCTGGGAGCCCATCGGACAGCGTCTGATCATCCAGCAGCTGTTCGACCAGCAGGCCAACACGGCCCAGGGCACGATTCCGCTCTTCCAGCTCGACATGTGGGAGCACGCCTTCTACCTGGACTACCTCAACGTGAAGGCCGATTACATCAAGGCGGCCTGGAACATCGCGAACTGGGAGAACGTCGCTCAGCGTCTCGACGTCGCCCGTAAGCAGACGAACGGCCTCCTGGTACTGTCGTAATCAAGACGGGCGTCCCGATGGGCTCTTTGCCCGTCGGGACGCCGATGTCCACATCCCCCGAAATCGCGCACTCCGCGCATGACAATCAGGAGACATCTTTGTCTGTCAAGATCGGTATCAACGGCTTCGGCCGTATCGGACGCAACTACTTCCGCGCGGCTCTCGCGCAGGGTGCGGACATCGAGATCGTCGCGGTGAATGACCTCACCGACAACAAGACGCTCGCGCACCTTCTCAAGTACGACTCCATCACCGGCCGTCTCGACGCCGAAGTCACCTACGACGACCACAGCATCACGGTCGACGGCAAGGAGATCAAGGCGTTCGCGGAGCGCGACCCCGCCAACCTCCCGTGGGGCGAGCTGGGAGTCGACATCGTCATCGAGTCGACCGGCTTCTTCACGAAGGCCGAGCTCGCGCAGAAGCACATCGACGCCGGCGCCAAGAAGGTTCTCATCTCGGCTCCCGCCTCGGGCGACGACGCCACCATCGTCATGGGCGTCAACGAGGGCATCTACGACCCCGAGAACCACCACATCCTCTCGAACGCCTCCTGCACCACGAACTGCCTCGCGCCGCTGGCCAAGGTCTTCAACGACGCATTCGGCATCGAGAACGGTCTCATGACCACGGTCCACGCCTACACGGCCGACCAGAACCTGCAGGACGGCCCGCACAGCGACCTGCGTCGCGCCCGCGCGGCCGCCGTCAACATCGTCCCCACCTCGACGGGTGCAGCCAAGGCCATCGGCCTGGTCCTGCCCGAGCTGAAGGGCAAGCTCGACGGCTTCGCGCTGCGCGTTCCGGTTCCCACCGGCTCGATCACCGACCTCACGGTCACCGCTTCGCGCCCCGTCACGATCGACGAGGTCAAGGCCGCATACAAGGCAGCTGCTGAAGAAGGTCCGCTCAAGGGCATCCTGAAGTACACCGAGGACGAGATCGTCTCGAGCGACATCGTCACCGACCCGCACTCGTCGATCTTCGATGCAGGCCTCCTGCGCGTCATCGGCAACCAGGTCAAGCTCTCCAGCTGGTACGACAACGAGTGGGGCTACTCCAACCGTCTCGTCGACCTGACCGAGTACGTCGCAGAGCGTCTCTGAGCATCCGATGACCCTGCGCACCCTGGAATCTCTGGGTTCGCTCGAGGGCAAGCGCGTCATCGTTCGTTGTGATCTCAACGTCCCTCTGCGGGATGGGGTCATAACGGACGATGGCCGTGTTCGTGCCTCGCTGCCGACCTTGAACGCCCTCATCAATGCGGGCGCACGTGTTGTCGTGTGCTCGCACCTCGGACGCCCCGCAGGGGAGCCCGACGCCCAGTACAGCCTGGAGCCGGTTGCGCAGCGCCTGTCGGAGCTGCTCGGCAAGCCCGTCGCATTCGCCCGCGACACGGTCGGCGAGTCCGCCCAGTCCGCTGTCTCGGAGCTCGAGAACGGCGGAGTCGTCGTCATCGAGAACCTGCGATTCAACGCCGGCGAAACGGCGAAGGACGACGCAACCCGTCAGGCGTTCGCCGCTGAGCTCGCTCAGCTGGGCGATGCCCTCGTCTCGGACGGCTTCGGAGTCGTCCACCGCAAGCAGGCGAGCGTCTACGACCTCGCGGAGCTGCTGCCCTCGGCAGCCGGACTCCTGATCGCCGCTGAGCTCGACGTGCTCGACCGTCTGACCGAGAACCCGGAGCGTCCCTACACAGTCGTTCTGGGCGGCTCGAAGGTCAGCGACAAGCTCGGTGTCATCTCGCACCTGCTGCCGCGCGTCGACCGGATCCTCGTCGGCGGAGGGATGCTGTTCACCTTCCTCGCCGCGCAGGGCCACGCCGTCGCATCCAGCCTTCTCGAGAAGGACCAGCTCGACACGGTTCGCGGATACCTGACCGAGGCAGCCGAGCGCGGCGTCGAGATCGTCATCCCGACGGATGTCGTCGTCGCCGCTTCCTTCTCGGCGGATGCTGCACACGAGGTCGTCGCGGCCGACGCGATCGAGGAGTCCTCGTTCGGTGCCTCCGGCATCGGCCTCGACATCGGACCCGACACGGCAGCGGCGTTCGCCGCGGCGATCCGCGGTTCGAAGACCGTGTTCTGGAACGGCCCCATGGGCGTTTTCGAGTTCCCGGCATTCGCCGCCGGAACACGTGCCGTCGCGCAGGCGCTGACCGAGGTCGACGGCCTCGGCGTTGTCGGCGGCGGCGACTCCGCGGCAGCCGTGCGTCAGCTCGGCTTCGCGGATGACCGCTTCGGTCACATCTCGACGGGCGGAGGCGCAAGCCTCGAGTTCCTCGAGGGAAAGAAACTACCCGGCCTGGAGGTGCTCGGATGGGCGTAAACGCTCGTACCCCGCTGATCGCGGGAAACTGGAAGATGAACCTCGACCACCTGCAGGCGGTCGCCTTCGTGCAGAAGCTGCACTGGGCTCTGAAGGACGCGAAGCACGACTCCGACTCCGTCGACGTCGCGGTCTTCCCGCCCTTCACCGACATCCGCAGCGTGCAGACCCTGCTCGACGCCGACAAGATCCCGTTCGCCCTGGGCGCGCAGGACCTCTCGGCGCACGACTCGGGTGCGTACACCGGTGAGATCTCGGGCGCCTTCCTGTCGAAGCTCGACGCGAAGTACGTCATCATCGGCCACTCGGAGCGTCGTGAATACCACGCCGAGGGCGACGATGTCGTGGCTGCCAAGGTTCAGGCGGCGCTGAAGCACGGGCTCGTTCCCGTCATCTGCGTCGGCGAGACCTCGGAGGACCTGGAGAAGTTCGGCGCGAGCGCCGTTCCCGCCGGTCAGCTCGAGGCAGCGCTCAAGGACGTCCCGGCTTCCGCCGAGATCGTCGTCGCCTACGAGCCGGTCTGGGCGATCGGTTCCGGCCAGGCGGCGACCCCGCAGCAGGCGCAGGATGTTTGCGCCGCGCTGCGAGGCGTTCTGGCGAAGACCCTTGATGACGACGCGGCCGCGCGCACGCGCATCCTCTACGGCGGCTCGGTGAAGTCGGCGAACATCGCCACCTTCATGCGCGAGCCCGACGTCGACGGTGCTCTTGTCGGTGGCGCCAGCCTCGTCGTCGACGAGTTCGCAGCGATCATCCGTTTCGAAAAGCACGTCGGCGTTTGAGCGGGTGGCGGGGCCTCGGCCCCGCCACCTTCTCGTATACTTGACGATTACGGGCACCTGGCCCAGCGAAAGGCTCTCCCTCGTGGCAATTCTTGAGTTCGTCCTGCAGGTCGTGCTGGGCGTCACCAGCGTCCTGCTGACTCTCCTCATCCTTCTCCACAAGGGCCGCGGTGGCGGTCTTTCCGACATGTTCGGTGGGGGGATGACCTCTGCGGTCGGGTCCTCCGGCCTTGCGGAGCGAAACCTCAACCGCTTCACGATCATTCTCGCGCTCGTATGGTTCGTCTCCATCGTCGCGATGGGTCTGATCACGAAGCTGGATGTGGTGAGCTGATATGGCGACCGGAGGAAGCGCGATCCGCGGAACTCGCGTCGGTTCCGGCCCCATGGGGGAGCAGGACCACGGTTACCATGCAGACCGCACGGCGGTCTCGTACTGGGACGGCCTCGGCAACGAGACCGTGCGATACTTCGCTGCGGGTCTTCCCGAAGAGGAGATCCCCGAGACGATCGACCACCCGCAGAGCGGTCTGCCCGCCGGGCGCGATAAGAACAACCCGCCGGAGCTCTCCAAGAACGAGCCCTACAAGACGCACCTCGCCTATGTGAAGGAGCGTCGCACCGACGAGGAGTCGGTGCAACTGCTCGACGACGCTCTCGCACAGCTGCGCGAGCGTCGCGGTCAGGCCTGATCAGAAGACTTTTACGGAACCGCCGTGATCCTTATGGATCGCGGCGGTTTCTTCGCGCGGCGATGATCCTGATGATGAACAGAATCAGTCCTGCGCCGAGGAGGAGGGATGCGAGGATGATCACTCCGACCGGAATCGGTGCACCGGTGATGGCGAGCGGCTCGTCGTTTCCGTCACCAGGAATCGTCTCTGTGAGCGTCACGGTTATGGTCAGCTCGGCGGAAGCGAGACGGGTGATGTTGCCGCTCGACTCCGGCAGACCGACTGACACGGGAGCGCGGAGTTCTTCGCCTGGTTCCAGTTCGCGCGGGTCGAGACGCGGTGGGATGAGATCTGAGGCGAGGGCCTCGTCTCCAGGATCTCCGGCCCGTGCGGGCGACCAGAGGCCCGTGATGCTGACTTCGGAAGTATCAGCGCTGCTGTTACGAACCCAGAGATCCAGGGGGAGTGCTTCACCGGGGACGATCCGATCCAGGAGGTCGTCGGGAAGCGTGATGTCATCCGCGCTGTGCCAGGTGACTCCGTCGGTGCTGATCTGCAGATAGTCGGCAGTGGGGTCGTCGGACTCTGCAGCTACCGCATTCGTTGCGGGTGCGAATGCGACCGCCGCGCCGATCATGACCAGCGCTGCGGCTGCGTTTGTGATGCTTCTCGTGCGCCGTCGACGCCTGGCGTCCTTGGCGAAGACGACGATGCCCCATGCGATGGCACCCACTCCGACAGCGGTGACGACGATCGACTTGACCGCGGGAGTTCCCCAGATGTTGATGTAGCCGAGCCAGGGCACCGCGTAGACGACGACACCGCGCACCTGCACCTCGTGGACCGGTAGGTCGTCTTGGGCGTTGTTCGCGTCGCCCTGTGTGTAGAGCACCCGTTCTCCGGTGCTGTCATAGCCGACGGAGACGACGCGGTGTGTGACGACTTCGGGTTTGCCTGATTCGATCTGGTACGTGACGATATTGCCGATCCGGATATCGTCGATCGGCGTTGCTCGCACCGCGATCAGATGGCCGGGTTTGAGTGAGGGCGTCATACTGCCGGTGAGCACGGTGTAGCTCTGGCCGCCAAGGAGCAGGGGGATGACCACGGTGAAGAGGGCCAGTGCGCACATCAAGATGAGCATTGCACTCGCAATTACTTGTCTTGTTATCCGCATTGCGCACCGATGAGGGCAACTGAACGGATGACCCTATCTGGACTTTTAGAACCGACCCAACCAGACGGATGTACTGCGACGACGTACACATTAGGTGGGTTTGACCCCAAGAGGAGGTCAAGAATATTCCCAATGAGTGATCCGAGAAGACTGCTGAGTAGACCGGTTGAAACGCTCAGCGTTGTTTCTGTTTGACCTGGCAGCCCGGGTTCGACGCCGTTGTCAATGCGCGCTGTGACGCCGGCGGCGGTGCGCAACCACACTTGATAGCGCCATTCGCCGGCAGCAGTGACAGGCATCGGATTCCAAGCGAGATTCGCGCGGCCGGTTGCGATGCCACCTCCGTTCGTGCACGTGAAATTGCTCACGATAGGCACGGAGATCGTAGATACGGTCGCGTTCGGGAGGGTAGCGTTCGCACTCCAGTACCCCCACGAAGACGCGGGCACACCGAACACGAGCATCGTCGCGATCGCACTGATCGCGGCGGCGCGCCAGGTCTGCCTGGCCTCTCGCTTCATCAGTTCCCCTGCTCTGCTGTGATCGTGACGCTCGGTGTGAAGTTCAGGCCCTGGTAGGAACCGGATGTGCCCGGGGCCAACGTAAAGCGCACGCATACGATCAGGGTTTGCGGAGAACCTGAGGCGGGAAGCGCACCACCGGTTCCGCACTCGCCGCTCCACGCCTGAAAAGTGAACGCGGGGTCGAGCCCGGACGGCTGAGCATTCACGGTCCATTCCAGGTTCGTTCCTTCGCCCTGCACGGCCACCGCGATCTTCGCGTCGACGGACTGTCCGGGGTACACCCCCGACCAGTTCGGCGTCCCGCCGACCCAATTAGCCGATACCGAGAGGTCGCCCGAGCTGACGGTGTCGAGGTTGACGGTCTGCTGCGCCTGCCAGTACGCGGACACACCAGTCGCCGCGGCGAGAGCGATGACCACTCCCGCCGCGGCACCGAGCGCTACGCGCCGGCCGTGGCCGCGACTGCGCATCGGAATCCGATTACGGGGCGACCTGTGTCAGCGTGAGGTCGACTCCTCCGAAGTCGAAGTCCTCGTTGGTCAGATCGCGCGCACTGGTCGTGGTCGGGAAGAGGTAGGTGACGGTCACAGTGACGGTGCCGCCGTCGCTCTCGTCTGTGAGCGCCGTCACGGGTTCTGCGGTGTCGACCGTGACCACGGGAGCCGGAGCGATGGCTCCGCCCGGCATGGTCGCTCCGACGAGCTCGGCGGTCAGCGCAGCCTTGATGTTGTCTCCGACGAGGGTGAGTTCTGCCGTCTGCGTCATGGTTACGGTGTCGCCCGGAACGATGTGGAGCGTGTTGACGTCTGCGGCGACAGCAGTTCCGCCTTCGGGTGTGACGGTCCAGACCACGTCGTCGGGTGAGACGGTGATGTTGAGGTCACCGGAAGTTACCGTTCCAGCGGTCAGCTCCTGCGTCGTCGACCAATAGGCGAGCGTCGTGCCGCCGCCAAGCAGCAGGATGGCGCCGGCTGCGATTGCGACGATCGCCTTGGTGCGGTTGTTGGGCTTTACTACGGCACGGCTTTCGCGACGGGTCGCGGGTACAGCTTCAGTCATGAGATTCCCCCTCTGGATGGCACGCCTGGGTGCGGCGTGTCGCTGATAGCGTAACGCGGAAACACGCCCGGGTGGTCGGTGAACAGAAACGATCTGATCACGGCGCGTCGGAGCATCCGCGGGCCTTCTCAGAACGATTCAGCGGCAACCGGATGCGGCGTCGATGAGGTCCTGCGGGGGAGGGCCATAGGCCGATGTGCCGTTCGCGGCGCTGTGAAAACCCATGCTGATGGCCCACGCTGTTGCCCAGTGCTCGATCGTGTTCTGGTTCGAATCGTCGTACATGCCCTGGCACTTCACGCTGATCGCATGCCCGACCTCGTGCGCGACGAGGGACTTGCTGCGTTCGCCGGGCCAGTACGCGGCCACCGAGTCGGTGAGTTCGATGTTCGCGTGGCCCGGATCGCCGTACCACCATGTGGCGTAGCCGGCCATGCTGTCGGAGTATCCGTAACCGTTCACGATCGGCGACCAGTCGAAGTCGAGCAGCACGCCCGGAGCCAATGATCGCGCGAAGGCCTCGACCTCGAGCCGGGTGTCGTACAACGGGCCCTGCTTCTCGGCGATCTCCGCTGCTTCAGACGCGATCATCGCGGCCGCTGCATCCTCGAGTGCAATGTATCCCTCCAGCGCATGGTCATCGAAAGACGTGCGGCCGGCCAGTTCTTCCGCCGCGCGGCGAAGGTCGATGATGTCTTTATTCCGTGCCGAGAGATGAGCGGCCTCGAATGCGGAGCTCGCGGTTGCAGCCCCGGAGACGTGCACGAAGGCGGCTTCGGCGACATCGTCATCCGCAGCCTGGAGGTCGTCCGACGCGGCGGCGAATGCCTTGTCCATGACAGCGGCTTCCTCGCTCTCGTCATCCAGCTGTTTCATCGTGGAGAACAGCTCCCAGGGCCAGTCGGGCTTCGGGTCTGGTTTCGGGAACGAATGCCGGGCGAGTCCAGCGTGCTCACCCAGAACTTCTGCTGCCAACAGGGCTGCACGGGAAAGAGCGTCTGCGCCATCGGCGCTGGCGAGCAGCCCGTCATCTGCGGCGAGAGCCCGTTCGGCGTTCGCCACCGTGCGGGTGATGACGGCGATCTCTCCCGAGAGCGCGTTCTGCGTCTGCTCGGCTTCGGCCACAGACAGCTCATAGGCCGCGCGTGAATCGTCGTAACCGAGGTTCGCGCCGACATGCGTGGCCACGCCCGCGCCGATCACCACAAGCGAGCCGAAGATGAGGGTGAGCGCGCGTTTTCCGGATCGCGGCTTCGGAACCAGGGGAGAGGATGCTCCGCTGAAGGATGCCGGAAGCTCATGCAAGCCGGACAGGGAAGATGCGGACGGTTTAACCACGGCATCCTCCTGGTGAGAGAAATGGAGGGGCTGACGAGAATCGAACTCGCATCATCTGTTTGGAAGAAACGCCACAGACCCTCTCGAATACCGCGTGAATCCCGTAATTCTGCGGATTCACGCGGGTTTAGGTTAACACGTAGTGACACGGAATGACACCAAATGACACGGCATGAGTCCACGGGAGTCCACGACCTCGACTCCTAAACAACCGCAAAGGTAGCTTGCGGGGCATGGCATACAAACTCGATCAGCGGTGGACTGACGCGCTCGACGACTTCGAACGCGCACAAACGAACGTCAGCGGCGCGACGACCAGTCGACGAATCAAGCACCTGCGACGCTTTGCGGCGACCGTGGATCTGTCGCCGTGGCATGTCACGGCGACGGACGTCGAAGCATGGCTCGGCGCGCTGATCGTCGCGGACTCGACGCGGACGACGATGCGCGACAGCTTGCGAGCCTTCTACAGGTGGGCGACTTCAGCAGGCCGGATGCGGGAAGATCCGACGGCGATGCAGTCACATCGGGCGAGCCGTCTCCCTGTGCCCGAGCAGTGGGAACAGCCGTTGACAGCCTATGAGCGATACCTCTACGCAAAGGGGCTCTTCGTAGCTAAGGGTGTAGTGCGGGTCTGAATCCTCCGGCTTCGAGCAGCGACCTGGCGACGTAGTTCGTGAGATTGCGGAAGCCGAGCGCGGAGCCGCGTAGGTGCTCGAGTCTGCCGTTGATGGCCTCCGTTGGTCCGTTCGACGTGCCGGGGCGGTCGAAGAACGCGAGCACGTCTGCGGCGCGCTGCTTGAGGGTGCGGCCGAGCCTGCGCAACTCGACGAGCGGGGCGGGGACGCCACTGCTGACAGCGTCGATCACGGCCTGCATCATCTTCTTGCCGAGCTTCTTGTCGGGTTCGCGATACGCGGCGATCATGCGCTGGTAGATGCCCCAGGTCGCTTCGACCTCGACGTGCTCCTCAGCTGCGAACAGTGCCTGCAGCCGGATCCGCTGTCTGTCGGTGAGCAGCCTGTCGCCAGTGTGAAGGGTACGGCGGGCCTTGTAGAGCGGGTCGCCCTTCATGCCGCGCCGACCGAACAGGTCCTGTTGGACGCGTCGACGGCAGACATCGAGCGCGTCGCCAGCGAGACGGACCACATGAAACGGATCCATGACGGGGACTGCGTCGGGCAATTCTTCCGCGGCCGCGGTCTTGAACCCGCTGAACCCGTCCATCGCGACGACCTCGATCCGCTTCGACCAGTCCTTGGGCCGGGCAGCGAGCCACTGCTTGAAGACCGCCTTGGAGCGGCCCTCGACCATGTCCAGCAGCCTGGCCGGGCCGGTCTTGTTCCTCGCGGGGGTGAGGTCGATGATCACGGTCACGTACTTGTCGCCGAACTTCGTGTGCCGCCAGACATGCTCGTCGACACCGATCGTGGTCACTCCGTCGAACCGGGCCGGGTCGTCGATGAGTCGCCGCTTGCCCTCGGCGAGGACCGCAGTGTTCGCGGTATGCCACGACACCCCGAGGCCTGCTGCGGCGCGGGAAACGGTGAGATGGTCGACCACGATCGCCGTCAGCGCCCATCCAATCCCGCCGCGAGAGATCCTCGCTCGCGGTGCCGCAGCCTTCGTCGTGTCCTGCCGCCAGGTCCGGCGACAGTGGCCGCACCGGTACCGACGCACTCGAACCAACAGCGTCGTGGGTCGGTGCCCGAATGGCTCGTGCGCGAGCGGCCGCGCCACCGTGTCCCGCGCGATGCCCTCGACACCGCACTTGCGACACCACGGATCATCGTCAATGACGCGGCACTCCAGCACCGCCCGATCGGGCTCGAAACGTTGCCCGACGGCTTCGAGGCCGAGCTCGTCGAGGCGGCAGAACGTGGTCAGGTCAGGGGTCGCGAACGTAGGCTGGTGCAAGTCGAGGTCTTCCGGCGATGGTCAGTGTGAGAACTTCCATCCTGGGAGACCCCGACGCCTATCCGCGAACCAGCCGCCGGCTCTCGACTACACCCTCATCTGCGAAGAGCCCGCAAAGGGGACGGCGCCGAGCAGCGTGCGGGCGTACGTCGACCAGCTCAGGACGTTCGCGCGCGCGCATGCATCGGCGCAGCCGTTCAATATCACCATCGATGATCTTTATGAGTGGATGGCCGGCCAGCAATGGTCGCGAGAGACTCGACGGGCGCGAAAGGTGACGCTACGAGGGTTCTACGGCTGGGCGGTCGAGACAGGGCGAGTTGAACGGGATCCAACTGAGCGCCTTCCCGTCGTGCGAGCTGGCGACCCCGTAGCGCGGCCGGCGACTGAGGAAGATCTATCCGCCGCTCTCGCGGGCGCTGACGACGAGCGCTGGCGTCTTGCTATCCGTATCTCTGCTGAACTCGGCTTGCGGCGTGGCGAGGTCGCGCAGATTCACTCCGCGGACATCGTGACGGGATCCGACGGCGATTGGCTGACAGTGCATGGCAAGGGGTCCAAGCTGCGTCGAGTCCCGCTGTCTCAGTCGCTCGCACTCACGCTGCGGACTCTGCCGGTCGGCTACGTGTTCCCCGGTCGCATCGTGGAACGACAACGGCACACGGTCACAGCGGGGCATATCTCGGCGCGATACCTCGGGAAGAAGATCAGCGAGCTACTGCCGCCCGGCGTGACGATGCACGCGCTACGGCACAGATTCGCGACGCGGGCATACAACGTGAACCGCGATGTGTTCACAGTTCAACGCTTGCTCGGTCACGCCTCAGCCGCGACTACGCAGCGATACGTACAGGTCTCAGACGAGCGGATGCGCGCACTGGTAGAGGAGACGACACGATGAACGACTACTTTGACTGCCCGGTCACATGGTGCGCAGGGTATCGACCGGATCACGGCGCCGAGGGTGATGCGCCGGACCAATGGATGCACGCGGATCGTGGCACGTCGATAGGCGGCGAGGCGGTGATCTGGCGGCATCAGGAGAACGGTAGGGACTCCTACTCGCTGGTGATCGGCCCGGCACTGGTCGTCGATGATGCCTCGAGCCCGGCAGAGGTTGTGGATGCGCTGCGCGACTGGGCGGCGGGTGCTGAGCGATACGCGCAACGCGGATAGGAAACGACGACGGCTGGCCGGGCTCGAGCGCGGATCCGGTGGCGCAGCACGACCACGACCACGACCACGACGAGGGCGACGACAGCCGGCGGACGAGCACGGCGGACGACAGCGAGCGGACGACAGCCGGCGGACGACAGCCGGCGGGGATCGAGCGCGGATCCGGTGGCGCAGCACGACCACGACCAACGACGACCACGACCACGCCGAGGGCGACGAGGGCGACGAGGGCGACGAGGGCGACGACAGTCGGCGAGGGCGACGACAGTCGGCGAGGGCGACGACAGTCGGCGGACGAGCACGACCACGACCACGACCACGACGAGGGCGACGACAGCCGGCGGGGATCGAGCGCGGATCCGGTGGCGCAGCACGACCACGACCACGACGACCACGACGACCACGACCACGACGACCACGACGACCACGACCACGACGACCACGACGACCACGACGACCACGACCACGACGACCACGACGACCACGACGACCACGACGACCACGACCACGACGACCACGACGACCACGACGACCACGACGACCACGACCACGACGACCACGACGACCACGACGACCACGACGACCACGACCACGACGACCACGACGACCACGACGACCACGACGACCACGACCACGACGACCACGACGACCACGACGACCACGACGACCACGACCACGACGACCACGACGAGCGCGACGAGGGCGACGAGGGCGACGAGGGCGACGAGGGCGACGAGGGTATTCGTAGTGTTCTGGTGTCCCTTGGGACGTCCCCTGGGACTCGGGGAAAAACACTGCTGTAGAGCCTAAGGCGGGGGTTGCGACTGTGTTCTAAAAAAAGAGCGTTGGTCGTTGGTCGTTGGTCGTTGGTCGTTGGCCGTTGGCCGTTGGCCGTTGGCCGTTGGTCGTTGGTCGTTGCTGCTGGTACCTGGTGCCTGGTGCCTGGTGGTCGTGCTGGTGCCTGGTGGTCGTGCTGGTGCTCGTGGTCGTGCTGGTGTGCGTGCTGGTGTGCGTGCTGGTGTGCGTGCTGGTGCTCTCGGAATGTCGAGGAATCTAACCCGTCCTGTAGTGGCCTGTCCTGTCCTGTCCTGTCCTGTAGAGTCCCGCGGGACGTCCCAAGGGACACGACAGGACAGGCATCCCGCTTAACTCCTGTGGGCCCCTGGTCGTCCTGGTGGTCTCGTCGTCGTGCTGGTGTGCGTGCTGGTGCTCTCGGAATGTCGAGGAATCTAACCCGTCCTGTAGTGGCCTGTCCTGTCCTGTCCTGTCCTGTAGAGTCCCGCGGGACGTCCCAAGGGACACGACAGGACAGGCATCCCGCTTAACTCCTGTGGGCCCCTGGTCGTCCTGGTGGTCTCGTCGTCGTGCTGGTGTGCGTGCTGGTGCTCTCGGAATGTCGAGGAATCTAACCCGTCCTGTAGTGGCCTGTCCTGTCCTGTCCTGTCCTGTCCTGTAGCAGTGAGGCTGTATCTTGAGGTCGTGTCCGCTAAGCGAAGTGCGTTGCTCGTCCTGCTCGTCGTGGTCGGATTCCTGACCGGGTGCACATCAGAGCCGATGCCGGCCCCTGCGGTGACTGTGACGGTCACTGCCGAGCCTGTGACTACCGAGACGCCTGTGGACGTATCAGCATCCGTGCCGGAGAGCGCAGCGGAGCCTGTTTCGGCGGGTCTGGTGTTCGAAGCGCTCGGCGAGGGTGAAGCCACAGTCATATGGGTCGCGGATGGCGCGCACTCGCAGCAGACTGTGAAGCTTCCATTCTCGATCACACTTGTTCACGACGGGTATACGGCGGGCGTCGTGCAGAGCGGATCCGGCTCGATCGGTTGCAGGCTCGCCCGGGGCGAGACGGTGATCGATGAGAAACCAGTCCTAGAAGGACAGTTCTACGCTGAATGCGTCCTCACTGAGTAACGGGCTCTGGCAAGCATCACTCTGAGCAAGACGAAACGGCTGTAGGCACGAGTCTTGACTCGTGCCTACAGCCGTCCTATCTGTACTTCCTATGCGTTCATTTCGGCTGCGGCGGCATCCGTGACGATTCTTCCTAAGAGTCGACGAGCGGTCTCGCCGTCGATGCTGTAGAGCATTTCTGCGTAGTTCTCGCTAGCTGCGAGGAACTCGCCGCGGTTGCCATACATGCGGATCGCTGCGCCTGCGGCCTTGTGGAGGTCGCGTAAAGCCGCTGTGTCCTGATCGCCGAGGGCCGTGATTTGAGCTTGTGTTGCTTGTTCCATCATCAGTCCCACTTCAGGCTTCGAATCTGCTGTACCGCGCTCAGCGCCGAGCTGATCGCGCTGTTAGCGTGCGCGGTAATGTCGATCGAGGCGCGCATACCGTTGATCTGATTCACGGCGCTCTGCGCGGCGCTGATCGCGTCGTGGGTGGAGATGTCGAGTTTCATCTGTCGGCCGTTGACGTGGTCAACGACGTCGTCAGCGTCGCCCTGGAATTTGTCGATATTCAGCGTGGCCTGTCCGGTTTCGGCGTCAATGAGTATCTGCTGATCGTCAGGGAGGGTGAGCAGCTTGTTTCCGAGTTCATCGACCTCGACGGCAGCGGAGGATGCGTTCTCCACCACCGACTTGAGGTACTCGGATTCAGCAGCCTGCGCATCGGCGGCGTTCTGCTTGTTCTCGGCGTAGATGTCGGATCGCTCTTTCCAACGCTCGTTCACGTTCGACATCTCGCGCTCTTCGCGGAGCAGTCCGTCGATGGTGTACTCGTTCCCAGGGATGAAGCTCTCTTGCGCTTCGAGGGTCTTTTCCTTGCGCTCTTCGAGCAGCGCGTTACCTCGGCTGCGTACTTCGTTGAGCGCCTCTTCATCGCCGGCGGCTGCTTGAAGTAGCGTGTTCACCTCGAGGCCGTATGCGGCCGCGTCCTCTTGGATCTGCTTGTATTCCTTCGCGCGGTCGGGGTCAAATCTGATGTCGTTCATCTCGCCGATGATGGTCGCGGTTTCGATGTAGTCTCGGCCGCCCTCGACGGCCTCACGCCACGCGTCGGAGAAGTAACTCTTGAGCGCTTGCACGCGCTCGTTCTGCGCCTCAATCTCGGCGGTGATGAGGCCGAGTCCGACTGCGCCGGCCGCGAGTGCTGCGGCGCCGGCGATGCCTGCGGGTCCGGTGCCGGCGAGGGTCGCGGCGAGCCCGCCTAGGGTGTCCTGTCCGACTTGGCCGAGGTCGGTGAGGTCGCCTCGGATCGAGGACACGGCCTCGCCGAGGTTCTGGCCGACTTCCTGGGTGACTTCCTGGGCGCCTTCGCGGACCTTCTGAAAGCCCTTGCCGCCGACGTCGCCGATGTCATCGACCGATCGTTCGGTCTTTTTCGACTGCTGCTGGACGTCGCGGAGCGCATCTTCGAGGTTATCGATCGCGCGCTCGCCGTCGCGGCCGGCGTCCTTCGCTGCGCGGCCGAGGTCGTCCAGGGCATCCTCGGCGCGGCCGGCGCTGCGGGGTCCGAGCGCGTCGAGATCCTCCAGCGCGTCCCCGAGTTCTCCCAAATGCTTCTCTGCCTCTTTGGCACCGGCGGCTACACCGCGGGCGTTCATCGTCATATCGACTTCGAAGCGTGCTGATCCTGCCATTGTTCTTCGTACCTTTCGAGTGAATGTCGTTCGCTTGGGCCCCGCTACATGGGGTAGCAGGGCCCTTGACCGTTGTTTAAGCGCCGTAGCGCGCGTCGAGATACGCGGCGATGAGTTCTGATCGCTGCGTACCGTTCTCTGTGAGCGCCTGGCTCGCACGACGGGTCATCTGGTCCATAACCACTAGGTGGCAGTCAGCGCAGGAACGAACGTGATCCAGTCTGTGCCGCACGTCCCGAGGGCGAACCGGCCCGATGTTCTTACCGTCAGACCTTCCGCAGATGGGGCAGAGCTCGAGGGCAAGACGTGTGCGCTCGCGGTGTGCTGCGGCCTTCTCCTCGGCGATCAGCTCGCGTGCCTGTTCGATAGTTCGCAGGGTCACGTACGCATCCCAAGCTCGACGAGGCGAGTCAAGGATGTCAGCGGCCATGGCCTGCACGCGCTCGCGGTGTCGTTGCTCCGCTTCTCGATATTCACGATCCGCGGGAGAAGCGGCCTTCCGAACGAGACCAAGCGCAGCGAGGCCCGCAGAAGCGGGGACGTCGGGAAGAGGGTCGCACTCGAGGAAGTAAGCCGAGACGTGAGCTTCCAGACGGTTCAGGCGTCCTGCGAGGGGATACTGCTCGATGAAGGTTTGCCAGTCGCGTTCCGTCAGAGGATCGAGGGTGAGGGCTTGCGTGACGTCAGGAACGCGGTCGGCAACGTCGGCCGGCACCCATGTCTCAGGAGTGTCGTTCAGCATCTCGGAAGCGGTGTTCAGAGTGTCGGTCTTGCGGTTGAACATGTTGTGTTCGCTTTCTGTGGTTCAGGTTGGTTAGAAGGTGGTGGTATCGATGCCGGCTGCTTCCCAGCTGTCGACATCGGGGATGCTGGCAACGTCCCACGTCGGCTCAGCAGCCGGCGGAGTGGCGTCAGAGTCGCCCTCGGTGGTGCCCGGTTGTCGGCGTCGCCCGCGCTGTTCGCGCTTGCGCAGGCGTTCCTTGACCCGGCGATCGTCTGCGGCCTTGACCTCGGCGGCGGTGCTCTGCGTCGAGGGGTAATCGAGGATCTGCAGCGCCCCGTCGTCGTCGCGTCCGAATAGGCCGGCGGCGATGAGGACTTCGGTGCTGTCGCCGCGGTAGCGGAGGATGACTTCAAGGTCACCTTGCTCGAGCCGTCCGTCTGTCCCGCTCTCAACGGCATACATGAGCGCCCAGGTGTAGCTAACGAAGTGCTCGGGAGCGAGGCGGGCGAAGCGTCGATCTGCCATCCAGCGGCTCGGGAGGCGGGCATCAGTCATCTCAGACCTTCTCGGATGATGCCGCGGAGGTGCTCAGCGCCTCTGCGTACCTCGGCGCGCGAGAGCTTAGGCGCGACGTGTCGTGCTGCGTGCTGCGCGAGCGCGAGACGAACGCGGCGCGAGTTCTCTCGGCCATGCTCGATGTCGCGCATGACGGCAGGGGAGCACCATGCGAGCGCGGCATACAGTGCGCGTGCGGACAGCGGCGCCCGGTCGGGGAGAGGCGTGAGCATCTCGGCGCGGGGTGCTGACAGCAGGTGCCATTCAGGCGCGGGCACGGCGATCAACGCTCCTGGACGGGGAGAGTGCTCGCCTCGATGTAGGCGACCAGGTCAGCCGGCCGGATGCGCACGAGGCGTCCGAGCTTGACTACTGGCACGCGGCGTTCTGCGATCAGCTTGCGCACGTAGCGCACGCGCAGTCCGGTCGCCGATGCGGCGGCCTCGACATCCCAGAGCAGGACGTCAGGCGCGGCAACCTCGGTCGCTGCGCTGGTGTCGGTAAGGGCAGTGGTGAGCATGAGCACATCTCCACGGATTCCGAGCACGATGCACGCGACTTTCGTCGCGCTGTTCGCGCTCGCCTCATTCCGTGGAGGCACTCACTGACGACAGGCTATGGCTGCCTTGCCCGACGACACCGAATGGTGATCGGACTCCCTTAGCTCGCCACTCAACGTGAACGCTACGTGTCCCTCTGTGGGGGTCGTCGTCGTGGTTGTTTGCAACCCGAGCTACCTTGCGCCACTAACACTAGTGACCTTCTAGACACTTTTGGTAGTTGCGTGCTCACCATGTGCATAACTTGCTCTGGGCGTGAGGAACGGATCGGTGACAACTGATCGTTAGTGCTGGGAGGCGCTGGCGGGAAGGATGTCATCATGCCTGGTCCCTATCCCCAAGAGTTCCGCGAGGATGTCGTCGCGGTCGCACGGCGTCGCGAGAGCGGCGTCACCATTAAACAGATCGCCACCGACTTCGGTATCAGCGAAGCGACCCTGCAGAACTGGCTCCGCCAAGCCGATGTCGAAGCCGGGAATCGGCCTGGTCAGACCGCGGCTGACGCGGCCGAGGCTCGGGAGTTGAAGAAGCGGATCCGTCTTCTCGAGCAGGAGAACGAGGTCCTCAGGAAAGCCGCGGCATATCTGTCGCAGGC
>NZ_JBSJZH010000021.1:0-46653 GCF_054798215.1 Microbacterium sp. GXF6406
CATCAGAGATCTCGTGTCGCATCACCGTTCAAGAGTCACCCACGCGACGCCAAATCCACTTGATCAACACGGCCTAGCTCTAAAGGCAAGAAAGCTGCTACCCTAGAACCATCACGATCAGCCCGCTCGCCTCACGGCTCGGGCTGATTTTCTTTTAGGAGGCATGTGGTCGCGTACACGAAGCCGTGGATGTCGATTGAGCAGCAGATCACTCAGCTCCAGGGCAGAGGACTCGTCGTCGACGACACGGCGATGGCCACACAGCTTCTCGAAGAAGTCGGCTACTACAGGCTCACCGGCTACCTTTACCCGGCACGCCAATCGGATCCCATCGTCAAGGAGGACGGACGTCCGGGCATCCGCATCCTCAGCAACTACCGCCCCGGGACGCGCCTTGAACATGCTGCCGAGCTCATCGCCTTCGATCGAGAGCTTCGCCTGCACGTCCTCGAGGCAGTCGAGCGCATCGAGGTCTCGTTGCGCACCCAAGTGGGCTACATCCTCGGCCGACGGTCCGCGTTCGCTCACCTCGAACAGCGCAACTTCACTCCGTCATTCGTAGAACCGTACGTCGACGAGAACACGGGTGACACCACCAGCAAGCATTCGGAGTGGATCCTGCGCGTTGATGAACGTCGCGCCAGTTCAAAAGAAGCCTTCGTCGACCACTTCCGAACGAAGTACGACGATCAGATGCCTATCTGGGCCCTCACGGAACTCCTCGAACTCGGACACCTCGCCAATCTGTACAGGGGCCTCCAGAACGACGTCGCTACGGAGATCGCTGCGCACTATGCCGTCCCCAGCAAGAAGATCTTGACCAGCTGGATCGCTAGCACCAACTACGTGCGGAACGTCGCGGCCCATCAGGCGCGTCTTTTCAACAGAAAGCTCGTCGATGCGCCAACGCGCCCCAGGGGCGCGATGATTCCTCTTCTCGCGCACCTCCGCGATGATTCCGCCCCGAAGCAGGACTTTGGCCTGTACAACGCTCTCGCAGTCATGGCCTATTTGCTTCGCAGCATTTCAGGCCACTCGGAGTGGGCTGGTCGCCTGCGCGAGATTGTCGACGGGTTCCCCAACGTTCCGTTTATCGGCATTGGCAGCATGGGGTTCGCCCAGGGCTGGGATCAACATGAGCTGTGGTAGCGAACACCGACAAAGAGTGCTGCCGCACGATGGTTCCCATCGTTTGCCTTCGGCGTTGTGGTGGCTGTAGCGGCACTGTAGCGGGCATCGCCAACGGTATTTCGCAGCGTCTCGCGGATGTAGCGATGTAGCGGCTGTAGCGGTGATTTGTTGAGGGCACAGCCGATGTCGGGGGCTCGTGATGCGATAGACGCGGAGGTCGTCATGGGATCAGTGGAAGCGTACGAATCCGCGAAGGGCCGGCGGTATCGGGTGAGGTATCGGCGTCCAGACCGCACGCAGACGACCAAACGTGGCTTCGCGACGAAGCGCGAGGCAGACAACTACCTCGCGACGGTCGAAGTCTCGAAAATGCGAGGTGAGTGGCTTGATCCATCACGCTCGAAGGTGAGCGTTGCAGACGTTGCCGCGGAGTGGATCGCTGGCCAGGTGCAGATTAAGCCGAGCACGCTTTCGGGCTACCGATACACGCTCGATCGCCACATCCTGCCGACGTGGGGGAGCCGCCGGCTCGTCGAGATTGGCCACGGTGAGGTGCAGGCGTGGATCATGACGTTGGCGGAGCGTCTCGCTCCGTCGACGGTGCGCCAGATCTACTTCGTTCTTGCGGCTCTCATGAAGTACTCCGTGAGGGATGGTCGGATTAATCGAGACCCGACCGATGGTGTGCAGATGCCGCGGAAGCGCGCGACCGACCGTGGGTACCTTTCCCATGACCAGGTGGCTTCTCTCGCGCGGGAGTGCGATGGGCACGAGGATCTCATCGCCTTCCTCGCCTATACCGGACTCCGGTGGGGAGAGATGGCTGCACTGAAGGTCTCATCGATCGACTTCTCCCGTCGACGCGTTGAGGTGAAGGAAGCTCTGACAGACGTGCGCGGAACGCTCGTGCGTGGAACGCCGAAGACGCACGAGCGCCGTTCGGTGCCGTTCCCTGCGTTCCTGGAGCCACCGTTGCGCGCCAGAGCGGCAGGAAAGCAACCCCAGGAGTCTCTCTTCGTCTCTAGTCGCGGTCTGGAGATGCGCAACGGCAACTTCCGCAAGCGGGTGTTTCTCCCGGCACTCAAGCGTCTCCAAGAGCGTGATGCGCGCTTCCCGACCGTGACCGTGCACGATCTGCGCCACACGGCCGCGTCGCTCGCTATCTCGGCAGGCGCGAACGTCAAGGCGGTGCAGCGGATGCTCGGACACGCGTCGGCCGCAATGACCTTAGATGTGTATGCAGACCTGTTCGACGACGATCTTGACCACGTGGCTGGTCGTCTCGATGAGGCAGCGAGCGAGGGTGTGGCCAAAATGTGGTCAGACGCGGCGGGAGCGAGTCAGGGCCTCTTAACGAAATAAGGCCCCTTCCCAGTAGAAGCCTAGGAAAGGGCCAGTGGCTCCGACGGGCGTCGATCCCGTGACCTCACGATTTTCAGTCGTGCGCTCTACCAACTGAGCTACAGAGCCGTACGGCACATCATAAATCTGCCGCCATCTAGACGAAAGGCCCTTTTCGAAAAAAGGGCCCGTCGCTATAGAGCGACCCTGACGGGACTTGAACCCGCGACCTCCGCCGTGACAGGGCGGCACGCTAACCAACTGCGCTACAGGGCCATGCTTATTAAATTATATCGGATTTGGTGACCCCAACGGGATTCGAACCCGTGCTACCGCCGTGAAAGGGCGGCGTCCTAGGCCGCTAAACGATGGGGCCGAGTCAGTCCCGGGGGACTTCCTTGCCGACACCCAAGCATAAGCCGACTTTCCTCCAAAACGCTAATCGAGGGCGTGCCTGCGTGACGCCCGGGCGTTTCGGGGTGACGATGGAGGGCCGGCTTCGGCCTCGTGAGGAGCCTGTGGCCTGGTGCGTTTGTGACGGAAGTTGTTACTGTGGCATATGTGATTTCGGTGAGAGGGGCCGTGTGAACGACGAGCAGTCCACGATGGATGCTGCGCTCGAGGCCGGGGATTCCTGCGGCTGCGGGCCCAGCGCCGAGGAGAAGCGCACTTTCTGGCAGAAGGGCGCGCTCACGCGGCGCAACGCCCTGAGTCTTGGCGCACTCAGTGTCGCGGCGCTCAGCGCCTTCGGCATCGGAACCGGCGTCAATGCCGCCTTCGCCGCCTCGTACCCGAGCTGGGATGACGTGCAGAAGGCCAAGCAGAACGAGGCCGCCAAAGCATCCGAGATCACGCGCATCCAGAATCTGATCGCCTCCCTCACGCAGAAGGTCGCCGACACCCAGGCGGCGGCAGAAGCGGCGGGCAACGAGTTCTACGAGGCGCAGCAGGCCTACTTCGCGGCCATCGCCGCAGCCGAGAGCCTGCAGACGCAGGCCGATGAGCAGGCCGCGACGGCGGACGAGTCCGCTCGTAAGGCCGGGCAGGTCGCTGCGCAGCTCTACCGCAAGGGCGGCGACGACACCGCTCTCGAGCTCTTCTTCGCGGGATCGGCCGAGAACGCCGACGACCTGCTGTCGCGCCTGGGCACGATGGACAAGCTGTTCCAGTTCAACCAGTCGGTCTACGACGACGCCGTCGCCGCACGCAACTCCGCGCAGCAGCTCAGCGATCAGGCCGCGGTCGCCCGCGACGAGCGCGACAAGCTGCAGAAGATCGCCGAGGAGAAGATGGTCGCCGCCCAGGCGGCCGCCGAGGCCGCGCAGGCGGCCCTCGACGAGCAGGCCGAGAACCTCGAGACGCTGAAGGCGCAGCTCGCGCTGCTCCAGGACACGACGAAGAAGACCGTGGCCGACTACCAGGCCGGCGTCGCCGCTCGGAAGAAGGCCGAAGAGGAAGCGCGCAGGAAGGCCGAGGAAGAGGCCCGGAAGCGGGCCGAGGAAGCGGCGAACAACAACAACGGCGGTGGTGGCGGTTCCGGTGGCGGAGGCGGCTCCGGCGGTGGTGGAGGCGGCGGCGGCGGAAGCACCGGTTCCGGCGGTTGGGTCCGGCCCCACGCCGGCTGGCGCACCTCGGGCTACGGTCCGCGCACCCCGATCTGCGGCTCCAACGGCTGCTCGTCGAGCTATCACTACGGCGTCGACCTCGCGGCCGGCTGCTGGTCGCCGATCTACGCGGCGAACTCCGGCACGGTCGACTACGCCGGCTGGAACGGCGGCTACGGCAACTACGTGCGCATCCAGCACGGCAACGGAATCGGAACCGGCTACGCGCACATCGTCCCGGGCGGTTTCGCGGTGCGTTCGGGCCAGCGGGTCAGCGCCGGACAGGTCATCGCCTACGAGGGCAACACGGGCGGCTCGTTCGGATGCCACCTGCACTTCGAGGTCTACATCAACGGCGGGTACACGAACCCCATCGCATTCATGGCGAGCAAGGGCATCTCGGTCTGAGAGCCGTTCACGGCAACGAAAAACCCCCGGCAGCAGCCGGGGGTTTTTCTGTGTTCGAAGAAGCTCAGTGGCCTTCGCCGAAGCGGACGATCGCCTCGTCGAGGATGCGCTGCGCCTCAGCGGCGTCGCCCCATGCGTCGACCTTGACCCACTTGTTGGGCTCGAGGTCCTTGTAGTGCTCGAAGAAGTGCTCGATCTCCTTCTTCGTGTACTCGGCGAGGTCGCCGATGTCCTGGATGTGCGCCCAGCGCGGGTCCTTCGAGAGCACGGCGACGAGCTTGTCGTCTCCGCCGGCCTCATCGCTCATCTTCAGCACGGCGACGGGGCGGACCTCGACGACGACGCCCGGGTAGATGGCGTGGTCGAGGAGCACGAGGACGTCCAGCGGATCGCCGTCCTCGCCGAGCGTGTTGTCGAAGTAGCCGTAGTCGGCGGGGTATCCGAAGGTCGTGTAGAGAACGCGGTCGAGGTGCACTCGTCCGGTCTCGTGGTCGACCTCGTACTTCACGCGGCTGCCGCGCGGGATCTCGATGACGGCGTCGTGTGCGCCCATGCGTGTGCTCCTCAGAAAAGACGGTTGGATGCCGCAGACCAGCCTACCCGCGCGTCGCGCGGTAGCGTGATCTGGTGCCTTCACTCGATCCCGCCATCGCCGAGATCCGTCTCGCCGTCCGCACCGCCCTTGCCGATCTGCCCGATGGTGCGAGCGTGCTCGTCGCGCTCTCCGGAGGTGCGGATTCGCTCGCGTTGACGGCGGCGACCGTGTTCGAGGCGCGTTCACGCGGGATGAAGGTGCTCTCGTTGACCGTCGATCACGGCCTGCAGGACGGTTCGGACATGATCGCCGCGGAGGCGGCCGTGCGTGCCGAGCGCATCGGTGTCGACGATGCGCTGCAGACGAAGGTCGCGGTGACGGACGCTGCGGGCTCAGGACTCGAGGCGGCAGCGCGCGACGCGCGCTACTCGGCGCTGCGCGGGATCGCCGGTGCAGAAGGAGCAGCCGCAGTTCTGCTCGGGCACACGCTCGACGATCAGGCCGAGACGGTGCTGTTGGGGCTGGCCCGCGGTTCCGGTGCCGGCAGCATGCAGGGCATGGCCCCGCGCCGAGAGGACGAGGACGGCACGGTGTGGCTGCGGCCGATGCTCGGCGTGCGCCGCACCACCACGCGGGCCTTCTGCGCAGCATCCGATCTCGATGTCTGGGACGACCCGCACAACGCCGAGAGCCGATTCGCCCGTGTCCGCGTGCGCGAGAGCGTGCTGCCGGTGCTGGAAGCCGAACTCGGCCCGGGCATCGCCGAGGCGCTCGCTCGCACCGCCGAGCAGCTGCGCGAGGACAACGCCGCCTTCGATGAGATGATCCACGAGACGATCGAAGACATCGTCGAGCACGCCGAAGCCGGCATCTCGGTGAGCGTCGCCGCGCTCGCGGCGAATCCGGCAGCGCTGCGCAACCGCATCATCCGTCTCGTCGCGCACAGCGAATTCGGCGCGAGCCTCACCCGAACGCAGACCCTCGAAGTCGCGCGCCTCGTGACCGACTGGTCGGGACAGGGGCCGATCGACTTGCCCGGCTGCTCCGCCGCACGGGCCGGTGGACGCATCGTACTCACCGCATCTTGAGCGCGGCGATGCCCGTGGACATCGGATAATCACGCATTCCGGCGAAAACGGCAGTCTGAATATCGCGGGACCTTTACGGAAAAAAATCAGGCCTGCAACCATGGTGACCGTCCGTACCTCCGAACCGATGGTGATTCCCCGATGCGACGCCGACTTCCAGCCGTTCTGGCCGTTCTCTCCCTGCTGATCGGTGGTGTCGCGACCGCTCCCCATGCGGTCGCCGACGATGAACCCCGCACCCTCTTCTTCGACGACTTCTCCTCGGGAGATGGCGCCCAGTGGTCGGTGGCCACCGCGAACGCAGCATCCTCGGTGACCTTCGCCGGAGGCAGGGCGACGATCATCGGCAGTGGGCCGGAGAACCGGATGATGTCCAAAGACGTGATCCTCGCTGACTCCTTCACTCTCGGGATCGACCTCTACATCGACGAGCGCAACACCAACAGCGCCATCAAGTTCGGATTCCTCGCATCCGATGCTGGTGCGAGCCGCTTTCAGGTGACCTACGACGGTCCGCACAGCACCCTCGCCCTCGAGCAGGTGATCAACGCCGAGACCACAGTGCTCGCGACGGCTGACGATGTCGCGCTGGCAGTCAACACCGAAAGCGCGCCGTACCGCGTCGAGATCGATGTCGATGGGGATGCCGTTACCGCGGCGATCGACGGCGAGGTCCTCCTCGACGTCGCGGGCACCGGCGCGGCATCCGCCGCTCAGGGGTCGATCCTCGTGGCATCCCAGTTCCCGAATCAGGCGTACAGCGTCGACGACGTGCGGGTGACGACCACCGAGCCAGAGCGCCTCGGCGAGTACACGGTCGAGACGCGCACGATGACCGACGGCGTCGAAGACGCCGACCCCGGGAGCGCGGGCGGTACCCTCACCGCGAACCGCTCATCAGGGGACGCCGGCGACATCGTCGCGCTCAGCCCTGCGGCACGACCCGGTTATGTGTTCGACGGGTACGAGCCGTTGCGCGCTGACACCGGCACGAGCACGGACGGACTGCTCACCATCGACGACGACCGCTTCACCCTCGACGATAAAACCGGCAGCGTCATCATCATCGCCCGCTTCATCACTGAGCCCGAAGACCCGAACACTCTGTTCACCGACTACTTCGAGGGCGGCTTCAACGATCACGGCGCATACACGCTCTCCGGTCCCGGCTCGACCGAGATCGTCGACGGCGCTCTGCTGCTCAGCGCCGGGGCGTCGCCGCAGGCCGTCACGGTGGACGCCTCGGCGTGGGGCGAACCCGCCGACTACCGCATCGTCTTCGCCGCGAGCAAGGCGAACGCCTCCGCGGGCACCATGCAGATCGCGTTCCGCGTGGACGGCCTCGACGATCGGTACGTGCTCGCGCTCAACGGGTCCAAGGCCCTGCTGCGGCGGCTTGACGCCACCGGCGGCAACGTCGAGTTGGCGAGTGCGCTGTACACGTTCGACCAGACCACGCGCACCATGACGATCGAGGTCGCCGGAGACACGGTGTCGGTCTCCTCCGACGGCACTCCCGTGCTTTCCTATACCTCCGACGACGGCTGGTCCGGGATTCCCGCCGGTCTCGCACTGATCAACCTGACCGATGGCGCGCCCGTGGTGATCGACAATGTTCGCGTCGCCCGTGTCCCCAGCGTCGTCGGCGTGACCGTCGCCGTCACAGCCGACGGCGTAGCCGATGACGACCTCATCAGCGGAGTCGCCGTGCTCTCGACGACTCGTCTTCCCGCCGGCGGCACACTCACCTGGACGACGCACGCGAAGGGCGGCTACCTTTTCGATGGTCTCTCGTTCGACGGTGCACCCGTTACCGGCGGAGAGTTCACCGTGCCGTCAGACGCGACAGGGGACATCATGCTCACTGCCGCATTCGTCTCGACGGATGCTCGGGGATCCGCGCATTACATCGACCCGACCACAGGCGACGACGCGGCATCGGGCACATCTCCAGATGATGCGTGGGCGAGTCTCGCGGCGCTGAACGGACGCCTGTTCGGACCGGGCGACAGCATCCTGCTGCGCAGCGGGAGCGTCTTCGACGGGGCGGCGGCCGAGCTCGCATTCGCGGGTTCCGGCAGTTCGCAGGCGCCCCTCATGGTCGGCGCCTACGGCGACGGTCCGCGCCCGCAGCTGAACGGTGCGGGCGCCGTTGAGAACGTCGTGAGCCTGTACAACCAGGAATACGTGACGATCACGGGGCTCGAGATCACGAACCTCGATCCGGCCCATGAGACAGGGTTCGCACTCAACGGCAGCACCAACCGTTCAAAGAATCTGCGTGCGGTCAACGTGTCGGCTAGGGACTTCGGCGTCGTGCGCGGCATCGAGATCAGCGACCTGCACATCCACGACGTCAACGGCAATCTCGACGCGAAGTGGAACGGCGGCATCTTCTTCGACATCACCGCCGATGTGCACAGCGGTGAGCTGCGCGGAACCCCGACCAAGTTCGACGACGTGCTCGTCGCCGGCAACGTGCTCGAACGTGTCGATCGCTCGGGCATCAAGCTGGTCAGCTCCCACTGGGCGAACCAGTCGCTCACGAACAACCCGACGGTGCCCCTGAACTGGTACCCGTCGACCGGAGTCGTCGTACGCGACAACATCCTGCGTCACATGGGCGGTGACGCCATCACGGTGCGCGACACCGATGGGGCACTCATCGAACACAATCTCGCTCAGCACTCCAGATATCAGAACACCGGATACAACGCGGGCATCTGGCCGTTCCAGGCCACGAACACGGTCATCCAGTACAACGAGGTCTCGAACACCCACGGCGTGCAGGACGGCCAGGGCTTCGACACCGACCACGTGTCGTCATACTCCGTCGTGCAGTACAACTACTCGCACGACAACGAGGGCGGGTTCATGCTCATCATGAACGGATTCCCGCACACGGCACCCACCATCCGCTACAACATCAGCGAGAACGACGCCGACAAGACCTTCGAGTTCGCCCGTGGCACCGCGGCCGGGACCATGATCCACAACAACACGATCCACTCAGACACGATTCTTCAGGGTCCGCGCGGCGGCGTGCTCGACCTGGCCAACTCCGCGGCGGGGACGGGGAACCGCGAGGTATTCATCTTCAACAACGTGTTCGACTACCCCGAGGGGCAAACGTTCTACGTCGGCGAGGTCGAGACGATGAGGACGAAGGCGCAGCTGTTCAACAACGCCTACACGGGCGGCATCACGGCGCCGGCCGAGGAACAGCGGGCAATCACCGGAGAGGCGATGCTGGCGGATGCCGGCACCGCGCCCGAGACGGATCTCGAGGCCGCCGGGCCCCGTACCGGCCCGACCGCGCCCGAGCTGTTCGCCGGGTACGCGCCTACCGAGGACTCCGTCCTGCGCGGCGCGGGAGTCTCGGTCACCGAGGTCGTCGAGCGCTTCGGCGGCACGGTGACCGACCGCAGCGACCTGTCGCCGACCGAGATCCACGCACAGGCGCTGGCGGGGGAGAGCATCGACTTCGTCGCAGCCGACAACATGCCCGTGATCGATGGCGTCTCGTACAGCACCGACTTCCTCGGCACCGCGCTGCCGCAGTCGGGGGCCGTGACCCGCGTCGTTTCGCCGGGCGACGCTGAGACTCTCTCGATCGGTGCGATCCAGTACGTCGCGGCGGAAACCGACGACAGCGGTGACGGAGTGGAACAGAGCGACGGCGGCGAGGCGGCGGGATCCGATGCAACCACGGACCGGGACGCGACCGGCGCAGGTTCCCAGCACGGCGGTCTGGCCGCTACCGGCGGGGCCGTTTCGCCGCTCGCTGTCGCCGCGGCATCCCTCCTGCTGCTGCTCGGAGCGATGATGCTCCGCATGCGCGCACGACGGGACGCATGATCCGCAATGCGGTGAGGCAGGCCCGCAGGGCGGGAGCGATGATCGCTCTCGCCCTTGCCGCCGTCTTCGCGCTCATCGGATGCACACCGGCGCCGGATCCGTTGACGGAGGCTGTGCACGCGGTGTATGCGCAGTCTCAAGGCCTCACGGCCGAGCAGGCCGACGCGCACCGCGCCCGAGACCTCGCGATCGAGCGATGGGCGATCGAGTGGGAGCTCGTGGAACCGTTCGACCTTGCCGCGCTCGAGGGCGAGTACCAGGCGTCCCGAGCGACGGGGGGATACGGGGCATCTGCCTCGAGCCTGTGGGAGTACTTCCGGTTGCGCGTGGAATCCGATGCGCAGAGCATCCGCGACGCGCTGGCCGATGAACAATCGATGGACGAGGTCGAGCAGTACTACGACGCGAACCCCCAGTCGTTCGAGCGGCAGGATCGATTGGTGATCGAGGTCGCCGAGTGGGAGGGGACCCGTGCGATCGGCACCTCGCGGACGACGATCGACGAGACGAGCGTGCGCGCCCTGCAAGAGGGCGACGACGCGGTCATCGCCGCGGCACTCGATCTCGAGGAAGGTGAGCAGGCCGTGGTCGACCGCGGAGCGGGGCGACAGGCGCTCATCACGTGCCTGTCTCGGGTGGAAACGGGCCTGCTCCCATTCGAAGAGGTGGTGCAGGCCGCGGCGTTCCAGCTCGCCGAAGCACGTTTCGGGGAGCAGCTCGCACAGAGAATGGGAGCAGCTGAGTGAAGGAAGAGCGCCTCACACGACGGTCCCCGTCGGATGAGGCGCTCGCTCGGTCTACTTCTTGCCGAAGAGCCCGCCGATGATGTCGCCGAGACCGCCACCGGAGGACGATCCGCCGCCGAGCAGATCGCCGATGCCGCCGCCGGAGCCGTTGCCGCCGCCGAGCAGGCCACCGATGATGTCGCCGAGGCCGCCGCCCGACTCCGTGCTGGATGCAGAGCTGTTCTTGTTCGCGATGAGGCCCATCACGATCGGCGCGAGGATCGGCAGGAGCTTGCCGAAGTCGATGCCCGAGGTCTTGTCGGATGCCGTGAGCTTCGCCGCGACGTCGCCGGCGTCAGCGCCGAGCACGTGCTTCACGATCTTCTCGCCGTCGGCCTGATCGACCTCGTCGACCGACGTGACGCTCTTCGCGCCCTCGTGCTTCTTCAGAGCGTTGGCGATCGCCGTCGAGCCCTCCGAGCTCTTCGCGTTCTGCGCCAGGCCGCCCAGCAGAATCGCGCCGCCCTCGGCGACGGCCTTCTTCGCCTCGTCGTTGGAGACGCCGAGCTTGGCTGCGATGTCGTCGATCGGGACCTGCTTGAGGGTGTCGTCAAGAGCCATGGGATTCCCTCCGTTCGCGGGCCCAGTGCCCGTTCACCGCCCACCTTATTGCCCTCGCCGCCGCAGTGGGGAGCGCGAGTGCGAGAACCCTTCCTGACAATGGCTCACGGCAGTGGATGCCTAGAATCGATACATGCGCGCGGCAGACATTCAGGACGACCTTTCCCAGATCCTCGTCACCGAGGAGGAGATCCTCGCGAAGCTCGATGAGCTCGCGGCACGGGTCACCGAGGACTATGCGGGCAAGGACCTGGTTCTCGTCGGCGTTCTCAAGGGCGCGGTCATGGTCATGGCCGACTTCGCCCGGGCGCTGCCCATTCACGCGCCGATGGACTGGATGGCCGTGTCCAGCTACGGCTCCAGCACGAAGTCCAGCGGTGTCGTCCAGATCCGCAAGGACCTCGACACCGACCTGCACGGCAAGCACGTGCTCATCGTCGAGGACATCATCGACTCGGGTCTGACCCTCAGCTGGCTGCTCGAGAACTTCGAATCGCGCGGCCCGGAGTCCATCGAGGTCCTGGCGCTGCTACGCAAGCCCGAGGCCGCCAAGGTCGAGATCGACTGCAAGTACGTCGGCTTCGACATCCCCGTCGACTTCGTCGTCGGCTACGGCCTCGACTACGACGAGCGCTACCGCAACCTGCGCGACGTCGCGGTGCTCGCGCCGCACGTCTACAGCTGACGCGCCGCGGCGTACGCCGTGGGCGAATCACAGGGGACCGCTAGCCGGGGCGCGATACGCTGATCGCATCATGGACGTGAAGAAGATCACCCGGAATCCGCTGCTCTATGTGGTGTTGATCGGTGCATTGCTGTTCGGCGGATTCATGCTGATCTCGAACCTCAATGCCCCCAAGCAGATCACCACGCAGCAGGGCCTCGACCTGCTCGCCGGTTCGACGGTCACGAAGGTGACGAACACCGACGGCGATCAGCGGGTCGACATGACCCTCTCGAAGGCCTTCGAGGGCGCCAAGGACGTGCAGTTCTATTACGTCGACGCCCGCGCCGCCGAGGTCGTCACGGCCGTCACCGACTCCGACCCGAAGGACGGCTTCGACGACGTCGTGCCCCGGGCGACCTGGTTCGACGGCTTCCTCTCGCTCCTGATCCCGATCCTCCTTCTCGGCCTGATCTTCTGGTGGCTGCTGTCCTCGATGCAGGGCGGCGGCAGCAAGGTCATGCAGTTCAGCAAGTCGAAGGCGAAGCTCGTCAACAAGGAGACCCCGACCGTCACGTTCGCGGATGTCGCCGGTGCCGACGAGGCCATCGAGGAGCTCGAGGAGATCAAGGAATTCCTCCAGGATCCCGCCAAGTTCCAGGCGATCGGCGCCCGCATCCCCAAGGGCGTGCTGCTGTACGGCCCTCCCGGAACCGGAAAGACCCTCCTTGCCCGCGCCGTCGCCGGTGAGGCCGGCGCCCCGTTCTACTCCATCTCCGGATCGGACTTCGTCGAGATGTTCGTGGGTGTCGGAGCATCCCGTGTACGCGATCTGTTCACCCAGGCCAAGGAGAACTCCCCGGCGATCATCTTCATCGACGAGATCGATGCGGTCGGCCGTCACCGCGGCGCCGGAATGGGCGGCGGAAACGATGAGCGCGAGCAGACGCTCAACCAGATGCTCGTCGAGATGGACGGCTTCGACCCGAACGCGAATGTCATCGTGATCGCGGCGACCAACCGTCCCGACATCCTCGACCCGGCTCTGCTGCGTCCCGGCCGCTTCGACCGCCAGATCGGCGTCGACGCCCCCGACCTCAAGGGCCGCCTGCACATCCTCAACGTGCACGCCAAGGGCAAGCCGCTGGCGCAGAGCGTCGACCTCGAGGTCGTCGCCCGCAAGACCCCCGGGTTCACCGGCGCCGATCTCGCGAACGTCCTCAACGAGGCGGCTCTGCTCACGGCCCGCTCGAATGCGCAGCTGATCGACAACCGCGCGCTCGACGAGGCCATCGACCGCGTCATCGCCGGTCCGCAGCGCCGCACGCGCGTCATGAAGGACCGCGAGAAGCTCATCACGGCCTACCACGAGGGCGGCCACGCTCTGGCGGCGGCGGCGATGAACTACACCGACCCGGTGACGAAGATCACGATCCTCCCGCGCGGCAAGGCCCTCGGTTACACGATGGTCATGCCGGTCGACGACAAGTACTCGGTGACCCGCAACGAGCTGCAGGACCAGCTCACCTACGCGATGGGCGGCCGTGTCGCGGAAGAGCTCGTCTTCCACGACCCGACGACCGGGGCATCCAACGACATCGAGAAGGCGACGAACATCGCCCGAAAGATGGTCCTCGAATACGGCATGACCACCGAGCTCGGCCCGGTCAAGCTCGGCTCCGAGGGCGGCGAGCCCTTCGCCGGACGCGATATGGGCCGCGGCCGCGAGTACTCCGAGACGATCGCGCAGCGGGTCGACACCGAGGTGCGCGCGCTCATCGAGCAGGCGCACGACGAGGCTTACCAGGTCATCAGCGACAACCGCGACATCCTCGACCGTCTCGCCCTCGCACTGCTCGAGGAGGAGACCCTCGACCACCACCGCATCGCCGAGATCTTCGAGGATGTGCGCAAGCTGCCGGAACGCCCGCTGTGGCTCTCGAGCGACGACCGGCCGGTCTCCGAGCGTCCTCCCATCGAGGTTCCGACGCGCGTGATCCCGGCGGATGCCGCGGCGAACGTCGACGGCTCGGCCGATGCGGCAGCTGCCCAGGACGCTGTCGACGGCAACCCGGCGTCCGGTCAGGCGCGCCCGGCGACGGCCTGAGCATGGCGGTCGACACCGAGCGCATCGCGCGGTTGACGCGCGAGCTGCTCGAGGCGATCGGGGAGGACCCCGATCGCCCGGGATTGACGCAGACTCCGGCCCGGATGGCGGATCTGTACGCGGAGTTTTTCGCCGGCGTCGGGGAGGACGCCTCGGCGCCCCTCGAGCACACCATTAGCGTGTCCCGGGGGCCTGCTCCCGACACGCTGCCATCAGGGGCCGTGCTGCTGCGCGACATCCGTTTCCGCTCGGTGTGCGAGCACCATCTGCTGCCGTTCGCGGGGCGCGCGCACATCGCTTATCTGCCGGGGGAGCAGGTTGTCGGCCTCGGCGCGCTCGTGCGCGTCGTCGAGACGCTCGCCACCCGTCCCCAGGTGCAGGAGCGGCTCGGCGAGCAGATCGCCGACACGATTGCCGAGAACCTCGACACCCGTGGGGTGCTCGTCGTCATGGATGCCGTGCACGGCTGCGTCACGATGCGCGGAGGGCGTCAGCCCGAGACGTCGACGCTCACGATCGCGGCCCGCGGGGAGTACACCGACGCGGTCGCGCGAGGCGAGATCATCGCGCTCATCGGAGGGGGAGCATGACCGGCATCTGGGGCATCGTCAACATCACGACGGACTCGTTCAGCGACGGCGGCCGGTACATCGACACCGAGCGTGCGATCGCCCACGGGCTCGAGCTGCGCGAGGCGGGGGCCACGGTCCTCGACATCGGCGGTGAGTCGACACGGCCCGGATCGGCGCGCATCGCTCCCGAGGTGGAGCAGCAGCGCGTCGTCCCGGTGATCCAGGAGCTCGCATCTCGCGGCATCCCGGTCAGCGTCGACACCTTCAACGCCTCGACCGCCGCCGCCGCCGTGCAGGCCGGTGCCCGGATCGTTAACGACGTCTCGGGCGGCCTGGCCGACCCGGAAATGCTCACAGCCGTCGCCGAGTCCGGCGCGGACTATGCGCTCGGTCACTGGCGCGGGCACTCCGATGACATGTACGCCCGGGCCGAATACCGCCGCGCGTCCCGCGAGGTCGCCGGCGAGCTGCGCGAGCGCATCGGCGAGGCGGCCGCGGCCGGCATCGCGCCCTCACGCATCATCCTGGATCCGGGCATCGGATTCGCGAAGGCGGGGGCGCAGAACTGGGATGTGCTCCGCGGCCTCGCCGACATCAGTGCGCTGGGGCACCGCGTGCTGATCGGGACCTCGCGCAAACGATTCCTCGCGGAGGCGCTGGAGCCCCAGGGCGATTCTGTCGACGAGGCGCGACGCGATCTGGCCACGGCCGTCACGAGTGCGCTCGCGGTGCGGCACGGGGTCTGGGCGGTGCGCGTGCACAACGTCGCGGCGACGCGTGACGCGCTCAGCATCGCCCGGGCCTGGGAAGGCTGACATGACGGGCACGGACCAGATCCGCCTCACCGGGCTCACCGTCTTCGGCCGCCACGGCGTCTTCGAGCATGAGCTCGCCGACGGGCAGGACTTCACGATCGATCTGACGCTGCACCTGCCCCTTGCGGATGCCGCGGCATCCGATGATGTCCGAGACACGGTCCATTACGGGGTGCTCGCCGAGCAGGTGGCCGCGGTCGTCGCCGGCGAACCGGTCGACCTCATCGAGACGCTGGCGCAGCGCATCGCGGATGTTGCTCTTGCGGACGAGCGGGTGCAGATGGTCGACGTGACGGTGCACAAGCCGCACGCCCCGATCCCGCTGACATTCGCGGACGTATCGGTGAGCATCCGTCGCACCCGGAAGGGGCGACGATGACCCGGATGCCGCCACTGAACGCCCCGGACCCCCGCCCCGGGCGCGACGCGGCCCTCGCCGTCGTGGCGTTCGGCGCGAATCTCGGTGAGCGGCGGGAGAGCATCGAGCGGGCCGCCGAGCGCATCGCGCGCTTGCCGCTCGTCGACGACGTCCGCCTGTCGCCCCTCCACGAGACGGTCGCGGTTCGACCGGACGGGCCGGATCCGGATGCCCCGGCCTATGTCAACGCAGTCGCGCTCGTGACCACGCGGCTCGCACCGCACGTGCTGCTGGGCATGCTGCACGCGATCGAGGACGAGCACGGCCGCGAGCGCCACGAGCGCTGGGGGGACCGCACCCTCGACCTCGATCTGATCGTCTACGGCGACCTCGTCTCGAACGCCCCTCGGCTGCAGGTGCCGCACCCGCGGGCGGCCGAGCGGTTGTTCGTGCTCGAACCGTGGGCCGAGGTCGATCCCGACGCGGTCCTGCCCGGCGCGGGGCGCATCGATGACCTGATCGCCCGTCTCCGCTCCGACGACACGGCACCCCGATGAAGCGCACCTCCACCCTCGTGCTCCTGCTCCTCGCCCTCGTCGGGGGAGGCGCCGGCTACCTCGTCAACCATCTGCTGACCGTCACGGGACGGGCGACGTTCGCACCCTCCGGGTACCTGCCGGTGCTCCTGGTCATCATCGCGGTCGCGGTGCTTCTGCTCGCCTGGCCGGTGCGGCGCAGCATCCAGGGCAAGAGCGCCGGACGCATCGACCCGTTCCGGGCCATGCGCGCCGTGACACTCGCCCGCGCCTCGAGCCTGCTCGGTGCGCTCACCGCCGGCTTCGGTGCGGGACTGCTCGTCTTCCTCCTGTCGCGGCCGGTTCATCCCCCGGTAGGCTCGATGGTGGCGATGGTCGCTCTCGTGGCGAGTTCGCTCGTGCTCGTGATCGCTGCTCTCGTCGCCGAACAGTTCTGCACCCTGCCGAAGGACCCTGATGACCGACAGCTCGATGACCCCGCCCCTGGAGCCGACGCCGGCCGCTGAGAGCGCGCAACCGGTGGCAGCCGCCCCCGGTCCTCTCGACGAGGGCACCTACGAGCAGATCCGAGAGCCGCGCGGGGAGGGGAGACTCGCCCTCGACGGCCACTGGCACCAGATCTCGCCGCGCTACGTCGCCTCGCAGTTCCTGCAGAACGGTCTCGTGATCGCTCTGATCGTCGTCGTCGCGCTCGTCGCGGCCCTCGTCTTCGACCAGACCTGGGTGTGGATCCCCGCCGGGATCCTCCTCGTCCTCACGATCGCACCCCTCGTGATCCTGCCGCGTCAGGCGCGAGCCATCGGATACATGCTCCGCGAGGACGACATCGTCTTCCGCAAGGGCATCCTCTGGCAGCGCATCATCGCGGTGCCCTACGGCCGTATGCAGCTCGTCGACATCACGCACGGACCGCTCGACCGCGCCTTCGGCGTGGCCCAGCTGAAGATGGTGACGGCCGCCGCCACCACCGGCGTTCAGATCCCCGGGCTCACCCAGACCGCGGCCGAGACCCTGCGCGACACCCTCATCGAGGTCGCCGAGACCCGGCGGACCGGGCTGTGAGCACCCCGGATCCCCGCGCCGCGCTCTCGGACGAGACGCTCGCCGACGGCGAGTGGCACCGGCTCCACCCGCTGACCCCGCTGTTCAAGGGCGGCCTGGTGCTGCTGATCGTCGCCGGTATCGTGCTGAACAACTTCCGTGACCGGATCGTCTACTGGATCGTCGATCTCTTCGCGCCCGATGCGCACATGAGCGACTACTCCAGCGGCGACCCCGTCGACTGGGTGATGGAGAACGACTTCATCCTGCTGGCGCTGCTGATCGTGCTCGGCGTGCTGATCGTGCTCATCGTCGCGTTCTGGATCGTGTGGCGGTTCCAGGAGTTCCGCATCTCCGACGACCACGTCGAGGTGCGCAAGGGCATCGTCTTCCGCTCGCAGCGCCGCGCGCCCCTCGACCGCGTGCAGGGCGTGAACCTCACGCGCCCCTTCCCCGCGCGGCTCATCGGCCTCGCGAAGCTCGAGGTCGTGGGGGCGGGGACCGACGCGAACGTGCCGCTGGAGTACCTGTCGACCGCGAAGGCCGAGAGCGTGCGCGCAGACATCCTGCGCCTCGCCTCCGGTGCGCGCGCCGCGCGCCTGGCGCGCCAGGACAGCGGCCCGGTCGTCGGCGGCGTGCGCGCGCAGGTGCTCGAGTCGGTCAACGCGGGCGTCAGCGGTCTCATCGAGGGCGTCGACCTCACCGATGTCGAGCCCGAGAGCGTCGTCAAGATCCCGACCGGTCGCCTGGTCGGATCCCAGCTGCTCTCGGGCCTGCTGTGGTTCATCTTCTTCGTGGCGATCTTCGCCGTCGCTATGTCGTTCGCGATCCCCGGCATCCTGTCGGAGACCGACGGCCCCGAGGCGATCGGCGCGATCATCGCGGTGATGCTCGGCATGGGCGTCCCGCTCGTCATCGCCACGGTCGCCGTCACCTGGGGGCAGATCTCGAAGTCGCTGCGCTACTCGATCGCCCCGACCCCCGACGGCGTGCGCATCACCTACGGCCTGTTCACGACGACGACCGAGACGATCCCTCCCGGGCGCATCTTCGCCGTCGAGGTGACGCAGTCGCTGCTGTGGCGGCCGTTCGGCTGGTGGGCTGTCAAGATCAACCGCATGAGCGGCAAGAGCGCCGCCCAGCAGCAGTCCGGCACCGGGCAGCAGTTCAGCATCGTGCTGCCGGTCGGAGTCGCCGCCGACGTGCAGCGCGTGCTCGGGCTGATCCTTCCCGACATGCCCCCTCAGGACCTGCCTCTCGTCTGGGAACACGGCATCCACGGCCCGCAGCCGGAGGGAGACCCCTACCAGCGGCTCGAGAAGCGCGGCTGGTGGCGTCGCCCCTTCTCCTGGAAGCGCCACGGCTTCGCCGTCAGCGACTTCGGTCTTATCCTGCGCCGCGGTGTCGTCTGGCGCAAGCTCGCCGTGTTCCCCCTCGCGCGTCTGCAGGGCGTCTCCGTGCACCAGGGGCCGATCGACCGCGCGCAGCGGGTGGGGTATCTCAAGGCGCACAGCGTCACCGGCGTGGTCCTCGGCGACGTCGTCGGCATCGACAGCGCGGTGCTCAACGAGGCCGTCGGAGATGTCGCGCACCGCGCCTCGGTCGCCGCATATGCGGATCACTCGCACCGGTGGGCGTCCGCCGAGACACCGGATGCCGAGACCCCGGTCGCCGCAGAGAACAGCGATGCGGCATCCGAGCCGCTCATCGACCTGGTTCCCGACACACCCACGGCACCGGAGACGGACGACCGTGACGCGTGACGGACGCCTCGGCGTCGGAATCATCGGAGCAGGCCGGGTCGGCCCCGTCATCGGGGCCGCGCTCGCCGGAGCCGGCCACGCCCTCACCGGGATCACGAGCGGCTCCGACGACGATCGGGTCGCCGGAGTGCTGCCCGATGCCCCCGTGCTCGACACCGCCGAAGTGCTCCGCCGCAGCGAGCTCGTCGTGATCGCCGTCCCGCACGACGAGCTGCCCGGTCTCGTCGCCGGACTCTCCGACATCGGCGCCTGGCAACCCGGGCAGCTCGTGCTGCACACCGACCCTGCTTACGGCATCGGCGTGCTGGAGCCCGCACAGCGCAGCGGCGCCATCCCGCTCGCCGTGCACCCCGCGATCAGTTTCACCGGAACATCGATCGATCTGCGCCAGCTGCAGGTCGCCTTCGCCGCGGTCACGGCCCCGGCGCCCGTGCTGCCGATCGCACAGGCGCTCGCCGTCGAGATCGGCTGCGAACCGATCGTCATCGCCGAGCACGACCGGCCGGCGTACGCCGAGGCGATCGCCACGGCATCCGAGTTCTCGCGCGCCATCATCGGCCAGTCGACGTCGCTCTTGCGCGGCATCGGCGTCGAGAACCCCGGCGGCTACCTCTCGGCGCTCGTGCAGTCGACCGTCGAGCGGGCGCTGCGCGAAGCATCCGACCCTCTGGAGCTCTGACCCCGGAGGCGCTCAGCGCCCCCCGGAGAATCCGCCTCCGCCGCCCCCGCCGGAGAACCCGCCGCCCGTCGAACCGCCGCTGCTGCTCGACGCCGACGAAGCCGACTGCGTCGCCGCAGAGAACGAGGCGATCGAGGTGCGGATGCTGCCCGGGTCGGTGGTCGTCCACATCGGGGTCTGGCCGCCCTGACCATAGGCGTACTCGAGCACGCCGCCCCACTGCTTCTCGAGACCGAACAGGATCGCGTAGGGCAGCAGCTTCTCGTACAGGTGGATGACGTTCACCGTGCCATCCGCACGCCGCTCGGCGCCCGTGTACGACTGCAGCATGCGCAGACGATCGGCTTCGGCGACGCGGATGAACTCCTCGACGCCGCGGAGGTGCTCCAACTGCAGGGCGCCCTCCGGGGTGAGCACCGTGTGCCGGGTGAACGACATGAGGCAGGAGCCTGTGACGAGAATGGCTGTGAGCGCGCCCACGAACAGGACGGGCTCGGCGGCCGTCCTGCCGGTGAGGGCCGCCCACGCCCACAGCGCGGCGACGACGACCAGCAGGCCGAGCGATACCCACTGCAGGGTCATCGCCGCACGGCTACGGACCTTCGTCGTGAGGCGACGGGCGAGTGCCATCTTGGTCGCGAACTCGTCGAGGTTCGAGACCCGGGCGATGAGATCGCCATCGGCTTCGCCCAGGGGAAACACCTCTCCGGGCTGCACATCGGCGAACACCACGTCCATGACCTGCTGGTCCACCCGGTCCTGCAGGGGCGCGTCGAGACGTCGCAGCTGCGGGGCGGGCTTTTTCCCGGTCGTCTGCCCGTCTTCGATGCGGATGCTGCCGCCGACGGCCAGGTGGACGAACTGCGCCGCCATCGCGTCGCGCGCGCCGGGGAGGATCTTTCCCGCCAGTAGAGGTGGGAGAGAGGTCGGGACGTCGTATTGCGCGACGACGATGCCGGTCGCGCGCCGGTGACGCCGCTTCATGGATGCCATGCCGATCCACGCGCCGATCGACGCGGCGGCAGCACCGCCGGAGAGGATGTAGGGCGCGACGTCCGTCGCGGCATTGGGGGTGCGGGAACTGGGCTGGACAGCGGTGCCCGGTTCGATCGCGATCGCGACCGTGACGCCCTGGCCGGCGGCAAGATCGTATTCCGATACCGAGAACGTGCCATCGCCGCGGTCGATGAGCACGCAAGGATCGGTCGAGCCGATGTAGCCGGTGTAACAGGACCGATCGCCGGTGAGTCGCGAGCTCAGCGCATCGTCGAAGCGGATCTCGGCGTGGAAGGAGGAGATGCGCTGGGTGCTGTCGAGGGGGAGAAGGTTCCAGTAGAACTCGTCCACCAGCGTCTTCTCGGCGGCGAGGACCACATCGCGCATCTCGTACTCGATGACGTAGGTGGTGCGACCGTGCACGTAGTCGTCGTCCCCGGTGAGGACGTAGAGCATGCCGTCGTCGCTCTCGGTGTCGTAGGGCACCTCGGCGCCGTCCTCATCGCGCACCGAGAGGATCGTCGTGCCGATCGACGCGTCGCCATAGACCTCGGGGAAACCCGCGACGATTCCGCGGTTCTGATCGGCCTCGGGGAAGTCGGCCACGCGGGTCTCCGTCACGTGCATCCGGGCCCGGCCGTCGTCGTCGAGGGAGACGTCGTAGACGGCGTCCCACGATGAGAACTCGAAGTCGTTCACATCGGCCGGCGCGGAGGCCGAGGCGGGGCTCGGCGCCAGCACGAGCAGGGCGGCTCCCACCGCGATCAGCGCCAGGGAACGGGGCAACGACCGGTACTGCATGTCCACGAGCGTACCCAGGGGAATCGCGATCTGCGCGGTGCCGGCCGGAGCGGCGGGCGCACAGGGGGCGGCCGGTAAACTGGAGGGGACTTCCAAGGAGCCGCTATGACCACCGCGCCCGACGCGCCCACGAACACCCCCGACGAGACCTCCGGAGAGGACGTCCACGAGCAGAAGGCCGTGCGCCTCGCCAAGCGCGAGCGGCTCATCGAGCAGCGTGCGGATGCCGCCGGCGGGGCCTTCCCCGTCGCCGTTCCGGTCACGCACACGATCCCGGCGCTCCGCGCCGAGTACGGCGAGCTCGAAGCCGGCGCCGAGACCGGTGTCGTCGTCGGCATCGCCGGCCGCGTCGTGTTCAGCCGCAACACCGGCAAGCTCTGCTTCGCCTCCCTGCAGGCCGGCGACGGTTCGCGCATCCAGGCGATGATCTCCCTCGCCGAGGTGGGCGAGGAATCGCTCGCACGCTGGAAGGAGTACGTCGACCTCGGCGACCACGTGTTCGTGCGCGGTCAGGTCATCTCCAGCCGCCGCGGCGAGCTGTCGATAATGGCCGACGACTGGACCATCGCGTCCAAGGCGATCCTGCCGCTGCCGAACACGCACTCCGAGCTGAACGAAGAGACCCGGGTGCGCAGCCGCTACCTCGATCTCATCGTGCGCGAGCAGGCCCGAACCACCGTGCGGGCCCGCGCGGCCGTCAACGCCAGCCTGCGCTCGACCTTCACCGAGCACGAGTACCTCGAGGTCGAGACCCCGATGCTGCAGGTGCAGCACGGCGGGGCATCCGCTCGCCCGTTCATCACGCACTCGAACGCCTTCGACACCGAGCTCTACCTGCGCATCGCGCCCGAGCTCTACCTCAAGCGCGCCGTCGTCGGCGGCCTGGAGCGCGTCTTCGAGATCAACCGCAACTTCCGCAACGAGGGCGCCGACTCCACCCACAGCCCAGAGTTCGCGATGCTCGAGGCCTACCAGGCCTACGGCGACTACAACCAGATGGCCGAACTCACCCAGGAGCTCGTGCAGAAGGCTGCGCTCGCCGTGGCCGGCTCCACCACCGTCACCTGGGCAGACGGCACGGAGTACGACCTCGGCGGCGAGTGGGACCGTGTCTCGATGTACGAGTCGCTCTCGGCCGCAGCCGGACGCGAATTCACCGTCGACGACACGGTCGAGGACCTCATCGCCTTCGCCGAGGCGAACGGGGTCGACGTGCCCGCGCACGCGACCCACGGCAAGCTCATCGAAGAGCTCTGGGAGCACTTCGTCAAGACCGGCCTCACTCGCCCGACGTTCGTCATGGACTTCCCCGTCGACACCTCGCCCCTCGTGCGCGAGCACCGCTCCAAGGCCGGCGTCGTCGAGAAGTGGGACCTGTACATCCGCGGATTCGAGCTGGCGACCGGGTACTCCGAGCTCGTCGACCCCGTCATCCAGCGCGAGCGCTTCGTCGAGCAGGCCAAGCTCGCCTCGCGCGGCGATGTGGAGGCCATGAGCGTCGACGAGGAGTTCCTGCGGGCGCTCGAGCACGGCATGCCGCCGTCGGGCGGCATGGGCATGGGCATCGACCGCCTGCTGATGGCCATCACGGGCCTCGGCATCCGCGAGACGATCCTCTTCCCGCTCGTCAAGTGATTCACGATGCGGCGCCCTGCCGGAACGTCCATTCCGGCAGGACCGCCGCGTCGATCATCGATCCGATGAGCGCCGCCATCGAGTAGTCGGGGTCGATCTCGGCGACCGCCTGCAGATAGTGCGCGGCGTGGGTCGACCGGCCCAGCGCCCACGACAGCCACGCGGCGATCGTCAGGGCCGCCGGGCGCGACGCCGACGGCGCGCGAGCGGCGAGATTGCGCACGACCGTGAGGGCGATGCGCAGCCGATCCGGGTCCGGTGCCCTTCCGATGCCCATGAGCACGAGTCCGATCTCATCGGGGATCGGCGTGCCATTGTCGGCATAGGCGAGCTGGGCCGCCAGGGATCGCGCTCCGGTGGCGAGATCGGTGGCCCATTGCAGCATCGCCACGTCGCGGAACCGAGGCCGCTCGAAGCACCACAGCAGTGCCGCGGTCACGAACGGCGGCATGTTCTCCGGGGCGTCGAGCGCCTCTTCGAACAGCAGCGTCAGATCGTCGAGCAGGATCGAGGCGGCAATCGCCTGCGGATTGCGGCGCTCGTCATGCCGCCAGTCATGCGTGACGGCATCCGTCAGATCGCGCAGCACCAGGGCCACCCGCTCCTTCTCGGCGAGATCGATCCGCGGCAGCTCCGTGCCGGCGTGCTGATCTCCGGAGACATCGCCGACTCCGGCGACCTCCTCGGGAACCGGGATCCCCGCCAGCGGCGCGACGACGGGATCGTCATCGAGATAGCTCGACCATCCGCCGGGCATCACACACAGGGCATCGACGATCCGCAGCCCATCGGCGGTCGCGGCCGAGAGCAGCTCGTCGAGCATCGCGGTCTGCGGCAGCACCAGGCCGTCGGGCGTGGCCTGTGCCCCGTCATCGGTGTAGACGACGAGGGCGATGGCATCGGCTCCGCTGACGCGGGAGAACAGCCCGAAGGCGGTGCTGACGTACCTGCCCAGGTCCGCACCGCCATCGGGCAGGTCGACGCGCATCGCACCGGAGGCCCGCGATCGGCGGAAGGGCACGAGCACGAGGCTCTGCCGAGGGGCGAAGCCCGCCAGGGCGGGCACGAGACCGAGGAACTCGGCGGAATCTGCAGCGCGGAGGATGGTGTTCATGCAGCGAGTGTGGGCGATGAGCGCTCCGGCGGAGGCGCCTTCCACAGGAGGGTCGGCCTCCGAGCCGTTTCAGCGGGTCGGTGCAGAACGGGTGAGCAGGCGCACAGGATCGGACGCGTACGATGGGGGTATGGACAACATCTGGCTCGCCTCGGCATGGGCGCTCTTGCCGACGATCGGTGTCAGCATCGTCTTCTTCTTCATCCTGCGCGGCATCATCCGCTCCGACCGCACCGAGCGCCGGGCTCGTGCCCGCATCGAAGCCGAGGAGCGCGCCGCACGCGGACTCCCGCCCGTCGCTTCCTGATCGGATCCGCGGGCCGATGCCGGTACCCGCTACGCTGATTCGATAGGCCGCGACCTCGGGTCGCGGTTCGGCTTCTCGGGGGGTAGGCAGATGGACTGGACCTGGTGGGTCCTCGCTCTCGGCGTCGTCGTCGACATCGTCATCCGCATCGCGGCCATCATCATCATCCCGCGCAACCGTCGCCCCACTGCGGCGATGGCCTGGCTACTGGCCATCTTCTTCATCCCCTACGTCGGGGTGGTGCTGTTCCTTCTGATCGGAAACCCGCGCCTGCCGCGAGCCCGGCGACGCAAACAGGACCAGATCAACGAGTACATCGCCGAGACTAGCGACCAGCTGCACTTCGGAACCCTGCGCCCGAACGCCCCGGAATGGCTGCGCTCGGTCGTCGCGATGAACCAGGAGCTGGGTGCCCTGCCGATCTCGGGCGACAACGGCGTGCACCTCATCAGCGACTACCAGGAGTCGCTGGACGCCATGGCCGACAGCATCCGCGAAGCCACCGAATATGTGCACGTCGAGTTCTACATCCTCCAATCGGATGCCTCGACCGATAACTTCTTCCGCGCCCTCGAAGAGGTCGCGGCGCGGGGCATCCCCGTGCGCGTGCTCTTCGACCACTGGGCCAACCGCTGGAAGCCGCGCTATCGCGCCACGATCAAACGGCTCGACGCGATGGGCGCGGATTGGCATCTGATGCTTCCCATGCAGCCGTTCAAGGGCAGGATCCAGCGACCCGACCTGCGCAACCACCGCAAGCTCCTCGTGATCGACGGCAAGGTCGGATACCTCGGGTCGCAGAACGTCACCGACTCGACCTACAACCTGCCCAAGAACATCAAACGGGGCCTGCACTGGGTCGACCTCATGGTGCGCGTCGACGGTCCTATCGTGCTCGCCCTGAACGCGATCTTCCTCAGCGACTGGTACAGCGAGAGCGACGAGATCCTCAGCGAGATCGACATGACGAGCGCCGCCACCGGCAGCGGCGACCTCGACTGCCAGATCGTCCCCTCCGGCCCCGGCTTCGAGGTCGAGAACAACCTGCGCCTGTTCCTCGCCCTCGTCTACGGCGCGCAGGACAAGATCATGATCGTCAGCCCGTACTTCGTGCCCGACGAAGCGCTCCTGCTCGCCGTGAGCGCCGCCTGCGACCGCGGCGTGCAGGTCGAGCTCTTCGTCTCCGAGGAGGGCGATCAGGCGGTCGTCTATCACGCGCAGCGCAGCTACTACGAGGCGCTGCTGCGCGCCGGTGTGCGCATCTGGATGTACCCGAAGCCGTACATCCTGCACACCAAGAGCCTCACGGTCGACCACGAGATCGCCGTCATCGGCTCGAGCAACATGGATATGCGCTCCTTCGGTCTGAACCTCGAGATCTCCATGCTCGTGCGCGGCGAGGAGTTCGTGGCCGAGGTCCGGGCGGTCGAAGACCAGTACCGGGACCTCAGCCGCGAACTCACGCTCGAGGAGTGGATGCAGCAGCCGCTGCGGTCCACCGTCCTCGACAACCTCGCGCGGCTCAGCTCCGCGCTTCAGTGACGCTGAGCACCACGGCGTTCCCGGGCATCAGTAGGGGCATCGGCAGCCCGAGCTCGGCCAGCAGAAGACCGGGCATCTCGACGCCCTCCGCCAGCCAGGCCGGCGGGGCATCCTGCACGCTCTTCACCGGTGAGCTCAGATCTACCGCACGCACGGCATAGCGGCGCTGCGGGTCGAGGCCGGGCAGTCGGCACGGTGCCGGGAGCGCGGCCTCGGCCGGATCGATCACGGCATAGGAGTACAGCGCCTGCGATCGGTCGTCGGCGACGACGCCGTGCACGAGCACGGCCGCATCGTCGCTGTCTCCGCGCACGACACGACCGCCATGCAGCAGATCACGGTGGGCGCGGTGCTGCGAGACCCACGAGCGGATCACACCGATCTCGTCGTCGGAGAGTCGCGTGAGGTCGGACTCGATGCCCGCATGGCCGAACAACGCCGTCGCGAGACGGAAGCCGAGGGTCGAGACGCGGCCCGTGAAGTGCGCCTGCGCATCGCCGAGATGGCTGCCCAGGTACTCCGGCGGCACGAGGATTCCGGTCCAGCGCTGGATGCGCTGACGATCCAGCGGGTCGTTCGTATCGCTCGCCCAGACCCGTTCGACCCGGCGGAGCATCCCGAGGTCGATGCGTCCGCCGCCGGCGGCGCACGCCTCGATCTCGACGTGCGGATGCGCGGCGCGCACCCGATCGATGAGGGCGTACAGGGCGCGCACCTGAGCGCCGGTGCCCTCCACGAGGACATCACGGTTGTGATCCCACTTGAGGTAGCGGATCGGGTACTCCGACAGCAGCGCGTCGAGACGCTCGAAGAGGTGCGCGGACACGTCCGGGTTCGCCAGATCGATCACATGCTGCCAGCGCCGGGTCGGACTGGATGCGTCGGTGAGAAGCCAATCCGGATGACGGCGGGCGAGATCGGAGTTCCCGCTGATCATCTCGGGCTCGACCCACAGGCCGAACTCCATGCCCGCTGATTCGACCCGCTCGATGAGCGGCCCGAGGCCATCGGGCCAGCGCTCGGGATCGACGATCCAGTCGCCCAGGGCGCGCTTGTCGTCCGTGCAGCCGAGGAACCAGCCGTCGTCGAGCACGAAGCGCTCGACGCCGACCTGCGCGGCACGATCGACCAGGGGAGCGAGGCGCTCCAGCGACTGATCGAAGTAGACGGCCTCCCACGTGTTGAGGGTGACCGGTCGCGGGCGATGGATCGTGGACCAGGAGCGGATCCACGGGTGCAGGCGATCGGAGGCGTCCACTGCTCGGGGTTGTAATCGCAGCCGAACGCGATGCCGTCGTGTTCGAAGGAGCGGCGGGCGGGGGAAGTCATGCGGGCCTCAGCTCTGTGAACGTGCACAGCATCAGCCGTAGTCGATCGACGCTGATTTTCTGTGAACGTGTACACATTAGGCGTGGCGTAATCCCGTTGTCAAAGTTGTCTTACGGTCTGTGCGCGTGCACATACGATGGGGGTGTGAATACGCAACGAAGGCGTCGTGCCACGGTCAAGGACGTCGCCGAAGAGGCCGGCGTCTCGCGGGGCACCGTGAGCCGTGTGCTCAACGGGCATCCCTACGTCTCCGACGAGGCACGGACCGCGATCGACGCCGCGATCGCCAAGGTCGGCTTCGTGCCGAACAACGCCGCGCGCAGTCTCGTGATGCGGCAGTCGATGGCGATCGGGCTGATCGTGCACGAGCCGCACTCGCTGTTCATCGAGGATCCGAACATCGGAGCGATCCTGCTCGGCGCGAACGCGACGCTGTCGGATGCCGACTACCAGCTGTCCTGCCTGATCGCCGATACCTCCCGCGATATCGACCGGCTCACCCGGTATCTGACCGGCGGGCTGATCGACGGCGTCATCATCGTCTCCGCCCGCGAGGGAGACCCGATCACCAAGGCCGTCGCCCGACTCGACCTGCCCGCCGCTTTCGTCGGGCACCCGCGTGACATCGGCGATGCCGCCTACGCCGCGATCGACAACCGCGGCGCGGCACGGGAGATCACGCGCCGCCTCGCCGCAACCGGACGGAAGAAGATCGGCATGATCGCCGCGGCGCTCGACCGCGATTCCGGAGCGGATCGTCTGGCGGGCTTCGTCGACGCACTGGGCAACGACTTCGACCCGCAGCGGGTGGAGCGCGTGCCGCTGTACTCGTACTCCGACGGGCAGAAGGGGATGCGCGCCCTCCTGGAGAAGCATCCGGACATCGATGGCGTCTTCGCCTCGAGCGATGCGGTCGCCGCCGGAGCCATGGAGGTTCTGCAATCGGCCGGGCACCGCATCCCCGAGGACGTCGGCGTCGTCGGATTCGACGACAGCTCCTGGGCGCTGCGCACCGATCCGCCGCTTTCGACGGTGCGCCAGCCCGCGGGGGAGCTCGGGCGCGCAGCGGCGCAGTCGGTGCTCGCACAGCTGCGCGGGGAGAAGGCGCGCGACGGCATCCAGGTGCTCGAATGCCCCGTCGTCTGGCGCGGTTCCGCCTGACCCCTTCCCGTTGAGAAGGGGAGCGGGCTAACCTGTCCGCATGACTTCATCACGGCGTGTTCTCGCCTCCGCCTGGGCCCTGCTCGCAGCATCCGCTCTCATCGTCGGCTGCACGGCCTCGCCGGGGGACTCAGCGCCTACGAGCAGCGCCGACCCCGACGGCGGCACGGCGGGCATCGCCGTCGACGGCGATGACATGGACGACGTCGAAGCGGCCTGGCTCGACAACGGCAACATGGTCGCCGTGCTCACGTGGGGCTCGTCGAGCTGCGTCCCCGTCGCCGGCGATGTCACCGCCGATGGGCAGACCGTTCGCGTGACCCTCGACGAGGGCGACCCCGCCGCCGCCTGCACGAGCGATCTGGCGCCCCGCGCCACGCTTGTCGACCTGCCCGAGGGCGTCGACCCGACCCGGGACGTCGAGATCATCGTGAACCTCGGCGAGAGGACCGACGACGTCGACCTCGACGGCAACGCCGCACTCACCCGCGCTTCGAGCGATTTCCAGCCGACAGCCGGATGGTTCGACGATGACGCCCTCGCGCTGCTGACCTGGGGCTCGTCGAGCTGCCCGCCCGTGATCGATTCCATCGAGGCCGCCGGCAACGCCGGAACCGTGCGCTTCGCGGACGAGGACGGCGCCTGCACGCGGGACATGGCTCCGCGGGTGACGCTGATCGGCTTCGACGACATCGACGATGACGACGACGATGCTTTCGTCCTCACCCTCGTCGGGGGAGGTCTCGACGGCGAGGTCACCGTCATCGAGAACTGACCGTCACAGCGCCGCGGTCGGATGCCCCTCGGGAAGCGCGAGGAGGAGCGCTCCGCGATCAACCCGGCAGCGGATGCGCACGGCTGCGCCGAAGGCATCCCCGTCGAGCTCGATCGGCGTCGGATCCGTGGCCGCGGCCTCGGCGTTGTTCCCGCGCCGGTACCGGATCGACGCATCCCTTCCTCGACGCTGCAGCACCCGGCGCCCCGCGCGGAAGCGCCGCAGCACGGAGTTGTCCCACCAGATCTTGCGCCAGACGCCCAACCAACCGAACACTCCGCTGGGCTGGATGAGAGCCACATCGAGCAGGCCGTCCGCGATCGAGGCCGAGGGGATGAGGGCGATGCCCGCGGGCAGCGTCCCGCAGTTGGCGAACAGCACGCTCTGCACCTTCGTGGAATGCAGACGCGAAGCATCCACCTGGTAGACGATGCGGAAGGGCTTCGCCCGGGGGAGGGAGCGCGCGGCACCGTCGACGTAGGCGACCCAGCCGACCGTCTTCTTCAGATCGGGGCGCGTGTTGGCGATCATGTCGGCGTCGAGGCCGATGCCGGCGAGCACGACGAAGGCGTGCTCCTCATGCGTGCCGTCCTCGCGGGTGAGCTCGGCCCAGCCGATGTCGATCGGATGCCGGTTATCACCCAGCGCCGCGCGGATCATGGTCTCGGCGGAGGCGAGGGGAAGGCCGAGGTTGCGGGCGAGGAGGTTGCCCGTGCCGCTCGGGAGGATCGCGAGGGGCGTTCCGGTTCCCGCGACCGACTCGGCGACGGCTCGCACCGTGCCATCGCCGCCCGCGACGAGCACGACCTCCACCCCGCGCTCGATCGCTTCACGCGCCACGCCCTGTCCGGCATCATCCACCGTCGTCGGGTAGAAAGCGGGGTGCGCCCACCCGGCCTGCTTCGACAGATCGCGCACGGCAGCGCGCAGACGCTTCTCGTCGACCTTGAGAGGGTTGTAGACGAGAGCGGCCTGGCGGTGGCGCGAGGTGCTCTTCCTCATGGCGATCACTCTACGACGCGGCATCCGCCCGAGCGTGTCACGCTGGCTAGACTTGACGAATGATCGACCTCGCTCTCCTCCGCGACCAGCCCGAGATCGTCCGCCGTTCGCAGGCGGCCCGGGGCAATGCCGAATCCACCGTCGATGACGCCATCGCCGCCGACCGCTCCCGCCGCGAAGCGCTCACGGCCTTCGAAGAGCTGCGCGCCGAGCAGAACGCCTTCGGCAAGCAGGTCGCCAAGGCTCCCAAGGAGGAGAAGCAGGCGCTCGTCGCGCAGGCGAAGGAGCTCGCCGAGCGCGTGAAGCAGGCCCAGGCCGCCTCGAACCAGGCCGCCGAGGCCGCGGCATCCGCCCTCGCCCGCGTCGAGAACGTCATCATCGACGGCGTCCCCGCCGGCGGTGAAGAAGACTTCGTCGAGCTGCGCCGCGTCGGCGAGACGCCGACGTTCGACTTCGAGCCGCGCGACCACCTCGAACTCGGCGAGCTGCTCGGAGCGATCGACATGGAGCGCGGCGCGAAGGTCTCGGGATCGCGCTTCTACTTCCTCAAGGGCGTCGGCGCGCGCCTGGAGATCGCCCTGATGAACCTCGCGCTCGACAAGGCCCTGCAGCACGGCTTCGAGCCCATGATCACCCCGACCCTCGTGCGTCCGGAGATCATGCAGGGCACGGGCTTCCTCGGCGAGCACGCCGATGAGGTCTACCGCCTCGACAAGGACGACGACCTCTACCTCGTCGGCACCAGCGAGGTCGCGCTCGCCGGATACCACAAGGACGAGATCCTCGACCTCGCCGCAGGGCCGCTGCGCTACGCCGGATGGTCGACATGCTACCGCCGTGAGGCCGGCTCGTACGGCAAGGACACCCGCGGCATCATCCGCGTGCACCAGTTCAACAAGCTCGAGATGTTCGTCTACACGACGCCCGAGGCCGCCGAGGCCGAGCACCTGCGCCTCGTCGCCCTGCAGGAGGAGATGCTCACCGCTCTCGGCCTGTCCTATCGCGTGATCGATGTCGCAGCAGGCGACCTCGGCTCCAGCGCCGCCCGCAAGTACGACATCGAGGCGTGGGTTCCTACTCAGGGGGCGTTCCGCGAGCTGACCTCGACGTCGAACTGCACCACGTTCCAGGCCCGTCGCCTCGATGTGCGCCACCGCCCGGCCGCCGAGCCCGGTTCGACCGAGGCCAGCAAGACCGAGCCCGTCGCCACCCTCAACGGCACGCTCGCCACGACCCGTTGGATCGTCGCGATCCTCGAGACCCACCAGCAGGAGGACGGATCCGTCCTCATCCCCGAGGTGCTGCGCCCCTACCTGGGCGGACTCGAGAAGCTGGAGCCGAAGGCGTGACGACGCCCTGGCTCGTCGGTCTCGACGTCGACGGAACGATTCTTCTGCAGGACGAGACGATGAGCCCGGGCGTCCCCGAGGCTGTCGCGCGCGTGCGCGAGGCCGGAAACGTCGTCACCATCGCCACGGGCCGCAGCTGGAACGCGACCGAGCGCTGGGTCGACGCCCTGGAGCTCGATGCGGAGTTCGTCGTCTGCTCGAACGGAGCGGTCATCATGCGCCGCACGGATGCGGGCTGGGAGCGCTGGCGCGTCGAGACGTTCGACCCGAGCCAGGTGCTCGGGCTGCTCACCGCACGCCTGCCCGAAGCCCACTACATGGTCGAGCTCGCCGACGGGTCGCGTCTGTTCACTGGCGAGATCGCCGACTGGACCCTCGATGGCGCCCGCCAGGTGAGTGTCGCCGAGCTCTCCGATCAGCAGGTCTCCCGCGTCGTCGTCGTCTCGCCCGGCCACGATGAGGCCGGCTTCCACCGCATCGTCGCCGAGACGGGCCTGAACGAGGTCTCCTACGCGATCGGCTGGACCGCCTGGCTCGACATCGCCCCGCAGGGGGTCGACAAGGGCAGTGCCCTGCACCACGTCTACGACGAGCTCGGAATCGAGGGTGGGCGAGTGCTCGTCGTCGGCGACGGCCGAAACGACATCGGCATGTTCGAGTGGGCTCGGAGCCTCGAGGGGCGCGCCGTCGCGATGGGGCAGGCTCCGGACGAGGTGAAGGATGCCGCGACGGAGGTCACCGCGGATGTTCACAGCGGCGGCCTGGCGGATGCTCTGAACATGCTGGCCGACCATCCAGGGGCTCCCCAGGTGCGGGCGGCACAATGAAACCGGCTAGACTCGTCCACTGATCGGCGGTTTCCGTCGATGGAGGGCTGTCCGAGCGGCCGATGGAGCTGGTCTTGAAAACCAGTGGGCAGAAATGTCTCGTGGGTTCGAATCCCACGCCCTCCGCAGATTTGAAAGGCACCGAGTGAGCGAGAAGATTCGCCGCCGCAAGACCGTGGCCCGCCATGGCCAGTTGCGCACCCCCGGTCCGATCAGCCAGCTGCTGAAGATCATCGGCATCTCGCTGTCCGTCGTGCTCGTGAGTGGTCTGGGCGTCGGAGCATTCGTCGTCAGCGATCTCTACGGAACCGCCACGGCCGGCGCCGTCGAACTCGACGGCGAGGAGACGATCCCGCCCGACATCAGCGCCTTCGAGGGCGGGTTCGATCTGATGCTCGTCGGACTCGACACGTGCGAGGAGAAGTACGCGCACCTGTTCGGGGAGCGTTGCGAGGGCAAGGGCGAGGAGGGCAACCTCAACGACGTCAACATCCTCGTGCACGTCTCCGACGAGCCGCGCCGCATCACCGCGGTGAGCTTCCCCCGCGACCTCATGGTGCCGATCCCCGAGTGCACGGATGCGAACGGCAACACGACCTCCGCCATGAGCAAGCAGCCGCTGAACAGCGCCTACTCCTACGGCGGCCTGAACTGCGTCGCCCGCACGATCACCGAGCTGACCGGACAGGACGTCGAGTTCGCAGCATCCGTCACCTTCGGCGGCGTGATCGAGATCACCGATGCGATCGGCGGCGTTGACGTCTGCCTGGCGACGCCCATCCGCGACCGCAACACCGGCATCGACTGGCCCGCCGGCACCCGCAACGTGCAGGGCCTCGAGGCGCTGCAGTTCCTGCGCACCCGCTACGGCGTCGGTGACGGCAGCGACCTCGGACGCATCGGGAACCAGCAGCAGTACATGTCGAGCCTGGCCCGAAAGCTCATCAGCGATGACGTTCTCGGCAGCGTGCCGACCATGTTGAAGCTCGCCAACACCGCCCTGTCGAACCTCGAGGCGAGCAACTCGCTCACGAACCCGATGATGATCGCGCAGGTCGGCCTGGCTGTGAAGGACGTCCCCTTCGAGGACATCGTCTTCCTGCAGTACCCGAACCTCACCGATTCGCAGGACAACGCCAAGGTCGTGCCCGACTACTCCTCGGCCGAGGCCATGTGGGACGCGATCAACGCCAACGAGCAGCTCGAGATCACGCACGAGAACAGCTCGAACGAGGGCGTCATCGTGCAGGAACCGGAGACCACGGAAGAGGCTGCGCCGGCACCGGAGGAGACGGTTTCCGAGGCCCCCGCGCCGACGGCCTCGGCCGTGCCGCTGCCGAACACGGTCAAGGGGAACTCGGCCGCGCAGCAGACCTGCTCGAACGGCAATATCCGCTGAGCCCAGACGCTCGCAAAACGAAGCCGCCCGGCCCGCATGAGCGGGCCGGGCGGCTTCGTTTTGCGCGGTCAGCGCGGCATGTAGCGAACGGGCTCCTGCGTGCGCGCGACGAGGGAGCGCAGCTCGGCCAGCGTCGCCGGGGCGGCGCCGAGGGCGCGAGCCTGCACGAGGACGTTGCCCAGGGCCGTCGCCTCGACGGGGCCGGCGAGAACCGGCAGGCCCGTGCGGTCGGCGGTCGCCTGGCACAGCAGCCGGTTGAGCGATCCGCCTCCGACGAGGTGGATGCTGTCGAGCGTGCGCCCGGTCAGCTCGGCCGCCGTCGAGATCGCGTCGGCGAATGCCACGGCGATCGATTCGATGATGCTGCGCACCAGAGCCGGTCGCGTTGCCGGAGCTTCGGCGCCAGACGCCTCCAGCACCGCGATGATGCGTGCGGCCATGTCGCCGGGCGCGCTCAGCGCGGGGTCGTTCGCGTCGAACAGCGGCACGGCGCCGGTGACCTCGGAAGCGGCATCCAGAAGCTCCACCAGCTCGATGCTCGCACCGTCCTCCTGCTCCCAGGCGCGCACGGTCTCGCTGAGCAGCCACAGGCCCGTGACGTTGTGCAGGAAGCGGAAGGTGTCGTCGACACCGCGCTCGTGCGTGAAGTTCGCCTCGCGGGCAGCATCCGTCAGCACGGGCTCGGTCGTCTCGACACCGACCAGGCCCCAGGTGCCGCAGGAGATGTATGCGGCGTTCGGAGACGTCATCGGCACGGCGACGACCGCCGAGGCGGTGTCGTGCGAACCGACGGCGATGACCGGGAGGTCGGCGCCGATGCGCTCGGCGACCTTGGGCAGAAGGCGCCCGATGAGGATTCCGGGGTCGACGAGATCGGGCAGGATGCCGGACGGGATGCCGAGGCGCTCAGCGAGCTCGAGATCCCACTCGCCGTCCTCGACGCGGACGAGACCCGTCGTCGAGGCATTGGTGCGCTCGGCGACCATCGCCCCCGTGAGCGCGTGGGCCACGAGATCCGGGATCAGCAGGGCCGCATCGGCATCGGCCACGGCCGGGTCGATGCGGTACTGGTACAGCGTGTTGAACGGCAGGAACTGCAGGCCGTTGCGGCGGTACAGCTCGGCGAAGGGCGCCGTCGCGTGGACCGCCTCGACACCCGCCGTCGTGCGCTCATCCCGGTAGTGGAACGGTTCGCCGATCAGCTCGCCATCGCGGAGCAGCCCGTAGTCGACGGCCCACGAGTCGATGCCGATGCTCTGGATCCCCGGCTCTCGTCGAACGGCCTCGGCGAGACCATCGAGGATGTTCTCGCGCAGCGCCGCATAGTCCCAGTGCAGACCATCCGGGCGCTGCACGGGCCCGTTCGGGAACCGGCTGACGAGCTCGAGCTCGAGCACATCGGCACCGACCCGACCGATCACGACACGGCCGCTCGTCGCGCCGAGGTCGACGGCCGCCACCGAAACGGTGGCGGCGCTGCGCGATTCGCTCATCGCAGGAACGCTGCGGCGACGCCGGAGTCGACCGGGATGTGCAGACCCGTGGTGCGGGACAGCTCGGGGCCGGTGAGCACGTAGACGGCATCCGCGACGTTCTCGGGGACGACCTCGCGCTTGAGGATCGTGCGGTTCGCGTAGAACTGGCCGAGGTCCTCCTCGTTCACGCCGTAGGTCGCGGCGCGGTTCGCACCCCAGCCGGAGGCGAAGATTCCCGAGCCGCGGACGACGCCATCGGGGTTGATCCCGTTGACGCGGATGCCGTGCTCGCCGAGCTCGACCGCCAGCAGACGCACCTGGTGGGCCTGGTCGGCCTTCGTCGCCGAGTAGGCGATGTTGTTCGGGCCGGCGAAGACGGAGTTCTTCGACGAGATGTAGATGATGTCGCCGCCGAGCTTCTGGTCGATGAGCACGCGGGCTGCGGCCTTCGAGACGAGGAAGGATCCCTTCGCCATGACGTCGTGCTGCAGGTCCCAGTCCTTCTCGGTGGTCTCGAGCAGGGGCTTCGACAGCGAGAGGCCGGCGTTGTTGACGACGAGGTCGACGCCGCCGAAGGCGAGGACGGCCTCGTTCAGCGCAGCCTGCACAGCGTCGGCATCCGCCACGTTCGCGGCGACGCCGATCGCGACATCCGTGCTGCCCAGCTCGGCGGCCGCAGCCTGAGCCTTCTCGAGGTCGAGGTCGGCGACGACGACGCAGGCGCCCTCGGCGGCCAGGCGCGTCGCGATGGCCTTGCCGATTCCGCTGGCGGCACCCGTGACGAACGCGATGCGGCCCTGGTGCGACTTCGGCTTCGGCATGCGCTGCAGCTTGGCCTCTTCCAGAGCCCAGTACTCGATGCGGAACTTCTCGGCGTCGGAGATTGGGGAGTAGGTCGACAGCGACTCGGCGCCGCGCATCACGTTGATCGCGTTGACGTAGAACTCGCCGGCGACGCGGGCGGTCTGCTTGTTCGCTCCGTAGGAGAACATGCCGACACCCGGGATCAGGACGATGAGCGGGTCGGCGCCGCGGATCGCGGGGCTGGCGTCATCGGCGTGAGCGTCGTAGTAGGCCTGGTAGTCGGCGCGGTACTCGGTGTGCAGCTCGTGCAGACGCGCGATCTGCTCGTCGACGGATGCCGTGGCGGGCAGATCGAGGATCAGCGGCTTGACCTTGGTGCGCAGGAAGTGATCGGGGCAGCTCGTGCCGAGTGCTGCCAGGCGGGGCGCATTCTCGGATGCCAGGAAGTCGAGGACCACGTCGGAATCGGTGAAGTGTCCGACCATCGGCTTGTCGGCAGACGCGATGCCGCGGATCGTGCCTGCGAGTGCGGCGGCGCGCTCGCGGCGCTCGGCGTCGGCGAGGGCGGTGAAGCCGGGGCGAACCGCGCCGAAGGGCTCGGACTTGCCGTTCTCCGCGATGTAGGCCGCGGCCGTGTCGATGATCCAGAGGGAGTTCTTCTCGGACTCCTCGCTGGTGTCGCCCCAGGCGGTGATGCCGTGGCCGCCGAGGATGCAGCCGATGGCCTGCGGGTTGGCCTTCTTGATCTCTGCGATGTCGAGGCCCAGCTGGAAGCCGGGGCGGCGCCACGGAACCCAGACGACCTTGTCGCCGAAGATCTTCGCGGTGAGCTCTTCGCCGTCGGCGGCGGTCGCGATGGCGATGCCGGAGTCGGGGTGCAGGTGGTCGACGTGAGCGGCGTCGACGAGGCCGTGCATGGCGGTGTCGATCGAGGGGGCGGCGCCGCCCTTGCCGTGCAGGCAGTAGTCGAAGGCAGCGACCATCTCGTCTTCACGGTCGATGCCGGGGTAGACGTTGACCAGCGAGCGCATACGGTCCAGGCGCAGGACGGCGAGGCCCTGCTCCTTGAGCGTGCCGAGGTCTCCGCCGGAGCCCTTGACCCACATCAGCTCGACGGGCTCACCGGTGACCGGGTCGGTCTCGGTGCCCTTGGCGGAGGTATTGCCGCCGGCGTAGTTGGTGTTCTTGGGGTCGGCGCCGAGGCGGTTCGACCGCTCGATGAGGGCGGCGGCGGTGGGGTTTGTCATGAGAGAGCTCCCGCAAAGTGATTGTTATTTGTTGTTAATTCTGACAAGAAGTGACGCAACACGCAACTGTCAGAGCAGCTGGACGTGCGAACGGTAGGCGTCGAGGCGGGCATCTGCCGGGTCGAGCTCCGTGATCACCGTGTCGATCTCGTCGAGCGCGAATGTCGCGGCGACAGCGACGCCGTCGAGCTTGGACGAGTCGATGCACAGGACGGTGCGCGCGCTGCGCGCCGCGAACGCCCGCTTGACCTGGCTCTCCGCCAGCGACGCCTCCGACGTGCCATGCACGGGATGCAGAGCGGATGCCGAGGTGAAGAACGCCTGGTACAGCATCGACTCCGCCGCATCGCACGCGAGCCGCCCGACGAAACTGCCCGTCGCCGGGTCCTGCTCCCCGCCGATCAGGATCGCCGTCGTGTCGGCCGTGGCGTTCAGCATTGAGAAGTTCTCATACGAATTCGTGGCGATGATCAGGCCCTTCCGCCCGCGCATCGCCCCCGCCGCCGTGCCCACGGTGCTCGAAGCATCCACCGCGACCGCCCCCGCGGCCGGGATCAGGCCCGCGGCCTTCGCCGCGATCGTCTGCTTCGCCCGCGTGCGCATGAGCCGGCGCTCCCCGAACTTGCGCGGCCCCTCGAGTGCCACTGCGCCGCCGCGCACACGGCGCAGCATGCCATCCGACTCGAGGTCATCGAGATCACGGCGCACCGTCATCTCGGACACATCGAGCAGACGCGCCAACTCGTCGATCTGGGCGCTGCCGTCGCGATCGATCGTCGCGAGGATCGCCGCCCGACGCTCCTCGCCCCGCAGGGTGCTGCTCGTTGCCATGATGATCCTGTTCGAAGATGTTACTTCGCACAGAATAGCGGTCATTCGAACATTGGTGGAATAGAGAAGGGTGGGGCACCCGCGCGATTGCGCGGACACCCCACCCGTTGGTGCTTCTGTGATTCAGACGCGTGCGGTCTCAGCATCCGCCGTCGAACCGTAGCGCTCCTCTTCGATCTGCTCGAGCGTCTTGCCCTCGGTCTTCGGAGCCCAGATGGTTCCGATGAGGAGGGCTGCGACGAGCAGGCCGATGATGAGGAGGCCGAGCTGGCCGAGTCCGATGGACTCGAGCAGGATCGGGAACACGAGGCTCAGCAGGCCGACCATGACGCGGGCGAGCATGAAGAGCACACCCTGCGCGCTGGCGCGGTACTTCGTCGCGAACAGCTCTGCGGTCCACAGGCCGTAGAAGGCCTGGGCGCCGACACCGGCCGAGATGCCCCACGCCGAAGCGAAGAACAGCAGCGAGAACATGCTCGGCGGTGCGAAGACGAGGACCACCCAGGCGATGACGCCGAGCATACCGCCGCCGAAGTACAGCCAGCGACGGCTGACGCGGTCGCCGTAGCGCATGAAGCCGAAGTAGGTGGCGAGTGCCGTGAGCGACCAGACGAGAACCTGCAGCAGGTTCCGCTGCGTGCCGTCGTGCAGGCCGGCGGCGTCGTAGACGCGCGGCTGGAAGATGCCCGACTGGCCGGCGACGGTGTTCCACAGGCCGTAGACGCCGAGGAGGAACGCGAGGGCGCCGAAGTTCTTCTTGTTCGACAGGAGTCCGCGGATGCCGGAGAAGAAGGAGACCTTCTCGCCCTTGGCCTTCTCAGCAGCGCGCTGCTCCTTCCACCGGGTGGACTCGGGGAGTCCGCGACGCACCCACCACGTGACCGCGGCGATGACGAACAGGTGGAAGAAGATGATGCGCGAGCCGACGATGCCCAACGGGCCGAGGACCACGGCGAGGAGGAAGCCGATGGCCGGTCCGATCGACCAGGCGAGCTGGGCCGTTCCGACGTGCGCGGCACGCTGCTCGCTGGGCGCCTCTTCGGCGATGTAGGTCCACGAGGCGGGGACGCCGGCGCCGACGGAGATGCCCATCATGATCACGCCGATGAGCAGAACCGTGAAGTTCGGCGAGAACGTGACGGTGAGTGCACCGATCATGAACAGGATCAGGTCGTACGTGTAGATGAACTTGCGTCCGAGGCGGTCGCACAGCGGGCCGCCGATCGCGGCACCGATCGCCGCACCGAACGCGTTGGCGCTCAGCGCTGCGACGAGGCCGACGGCCGCGTTGTCGAAGCCGAACTCACCCTGCCAGAGCGTGAGGCTCGTGGCGAGGGCGATGATCGCACCGGCTTCGATGTAGTTCGACATCGCGACGGCGATCGTCGCCTTCCACGCCGACAGGGGTCGCCGAGTGGTCGTTTTACTGCTCATGGTTCTCCGTTGAATTCAGATGGTGAGAGAGGAAAAGCTTGGTGCTTATGCGCCCCAGCCGGCCTGCACGCCGCCGACGCGGTCGGCCGCGATCTGCGCGAGGTAGCCGGATGCTGCGAAAGCGGCCATCGGGTCGGCGGCGAGCCCGCGCGACTCGCGCCACTCGGCGAGTGCCGGACGCACATCGGTGTAGAAAGCATCCATGAAGACCGCGTTCGCGGCCAGGACGTCGCCGGACTTCTGCGCGGCCGACAGCGCGGCGCGGTCGACGAGCAGCGCACGGGCCGTCATCTCCTGCACGTTGAGCACCGAGCGGATCTGGCCGGGGATCTTGTCCTCGACGTTGTGGCACTGGTCGAGCATGAAGGCCACGTCGGAGTTGTTCAGGCCGCCGCCGCGCACGACCTCGAAGAGGATGCGGAACAGCTGGAACGGGTCCGCCGCGCCGACGATCAGGTCGTCGTCCGCGTAGAAGCGCGAGTTGAAGTCGAAGGAGCCGAGCTTGCCGAGGCGCAGCAGCTGCATGACGATGAACTCGATGTTCGTTCCGGGGGCGTGGTGGCCGGTGTCGAGGCAGACCATGGCCTTGTCGCCGAGGGTGCTGACCTGCGCGTAGCTGGTGCCCCAGTCGGGAACATCGGTGTGGTAGAAAGCGGGCTCGAAGAACTTGTACTCGAGGACCATGCGCTGCTCGTCGCCGAGACGGGCGTAGATCTTCTCGAGGGAGTCCTGCAGACGGTCCTGGCGGCCGCGCATGTCTGCCTGGCCGGGGTAGTTCGAGCCGTCGGCGAGCCAGATCTTCAGGTCGCGCGAGCCGGTGGCATCCATGACGTCGATGCACGCGAGGTGGTGGTCGACGGCCTTCTGGCGGATGGCGGCATCTTCGTGCGTGAGAGCGCCGAACTTGTAGTCGTCGTCCTGGAACGTGTTCGAGTTGACGGTGCCGAGGGTGACGCCGAGGTCTTCTGCGTGCTTGCTGAGGTCGGCGAAGTCGCACATGTCCCACGGGATGTGCAGTGCGACGGCGGGCGCCAGCGCGGTGTACTTGTGCACCTGTGCCGCGTCGGCGATCTTCTCGAACGGGTCGCGCGGGGTGCCGGGGGTGCCGAAGACCTTGAAGCGCGTGCCGGAGTTGCCGAACGCCCACGAGGGCAGCTCGATCGACTGCTTCTCGAGCTCGGAAAGGATGTCGGAGGAGAGGATGCTCACGATTCGCTGCTTTCGGTTGAGGTGGACTCGGTCAGTTGCTCGGCGAGGTTGAAGACTTCGCTGAGAGGTGTGGATGCCTGGTCGGGGCGTCCGCCCAGCCCGACGAAGAAGCGGCCCATCTCGGCCTCCCACTTCGCGGCGATGGGGGAGGAGGCGAGGTATGCCTGTGCGGCTGCGTCGTCATCGGTCTCGTAGTAGCCGATGAGCATGCCGCCGTCGCCGAGGAACAGCGAGTAGTTGCGGCGGCCGGATGCGGCGATCTCCGCCAGCATCTCGGGCCAGACGGGGGAGTGACGGGCGACGTACTCGTCGATCAGGTCGGGGGCGATCTGCAGTTGGAAGCAGACGCGTGCGGGTGAAGTCGCCATTGAGGTTCTCCTGAGAGGGGTGAGCGCGGTGCGCGCTCTGTGAATCGTTTCAACGATAAGCCCGGATGGCCGATCGCGCAACCGCGGTCGATCCGCGCGCCGAAAGAGGGAGTGGGTGGATGCCGTACACTCGCGGTCAGTGCGCAGGAGGAGAAGGCATCAATGGCGGTGAGCGTTCGCGAGGTGGCGGTGGCGGCCGGAGTCTCTGTCGGTACGGTGTCGAACGTCTTGAATCGGCCTGAGAAGGTGTCGGATGCTGTGCGTCGACGCGTACTCGCAGCGATCGATGAGCTCGGCTTCGTGCGCAACGATGCGGCGCGTCAGCTGCGCGCCGGACGAAGCCTGTCGATCGGCCTGCTGGTGCTCGACATCCGCAACCCGTTCTTCGCTGAAGTGGCGCGCGGGGCGGAGGAGCGTGCGGAGGCGCACGGCATGTCGGTGCTGGTCGCGAACAGCGATGAGAAGCAGGAGCGCGAGGCCACGCACCTCGACCTCTTCGAGCAGCAGCGCGTCGCCGGGGTCCTCGTCACCCCCGTGGCCGATGCCTCGCCCCGACTGAGCAACATGACCGGTCGCGGCATCCCCTCAGTGCTTGTCGACCGCGAATCCCACGATCCGCGATTCGCCTCCGTCGCCGTCGACGACGTGATGGGCGGACGCCTCGCCGCCGAGCACCTTCTCGCCGCCGGGCGCCGACGCCTCGCCTTCGTCGGCGGCCCCGCCGGCATTCGTCAGGTCGCCGACCGTCTGCAGGGGGCGCAGGATGCCGCGGCGCGGCACGGGGTGACGATCGAGGTCATCGCGACCGAGGCGCTGAGCGTCGAAGAGGGGCGCCGTGCCGGCAAGCGCATCCTCGAGCGCAGCCCGGATGATCGACCCGACGCCGTCTTCGCGGCCAACGACCTGCTCGCCCTCGGCGTCATGCAGAGCCTCGTCATGACGGGCGATGCCCGCGTGCCCACCGACATCGCCCTCATCGGCTACGACGACATCGACTTCGCCGCCGCAGCCGTCATCCCGCTGAGCTCGATTCGCCAGCCGGCGGCCCTCATCGGATCGACCGCCGTCGACCTCCTCCTCGCCGGCGAAACCCGCCGTGACGAGCATGTTCTCTTCGAGCCCGAGCTCGTCGCACGCGCCAGCACCCTCGGAATCTGACGCTCGGTTCGCACCGCGTTCGAACACCCGTTATGCTGGACGAGTGCATCCGATCCTCGGACTGGATGCCTGGAGACGTCGCATAGTGGCCTAGTGCACCACCCTGCTAAGGTGGAGACCCCTCACGGGGTCCAGGGGTTCAAATCCCCTCGTCTCCGCCAGTTTTTCCCTGGTCAGAACCCGTTTTACGGGTCCCTTCGACCGTCCCTCCCTTCGATGATTCGTGATCTGTCTCGGTTACAGGGGAGTGGGAGGGGAGCGCAGCGTTCAGACGGTGCAGCGCTTCCATGTCCTGCGCCTCGCCCAGCACGTGCGCGTAGACCTTGAGCACCGTGCGGGGATCGTCGCCAAGCCACGCCGCAACCTGGTTGATCGGCACCCCAGCGCGGAGCCAGCTTGAAGCGCAGTAGTGCCGCAGATCGTGGATCGTATGATCCGGTACGGTCGTTGTCCACGCCACAGCGCGCCGGAAGTACGTGCCTCGCAGTTGCAGACCCGTCGCGCTCGTTGCCAGGTAGTCGGTCAGCGGTTTGCCCGCAGCCCACGTCCGCGCTATCTCTTGTGCACGAGCAACAAGCGGGACCGTTCTCCGCCCCCGCGCCGTCTTCGGAGCCTTCTCCGCGTAGCCATCGCTCGCAGCCCTCAGCACCCGCACCGCAGGGAACGGCACTTCCTGCAAATCCCCAACGCGGAGTGCGCGAAGCTCAGACCAGCGCAAGCCCGCAAGACTCAGGAACTCGGTAATCAACGCGCCATGCGGCGACCGTTCCCGCTGCGCATCCAGCACCGTCGCCAGAAGCGCAGCCGTCAACGGTGCGCCCTCATGAGCCTGCACGGCGCCCGAAGGCATCCGCACGCCCCGAATCGGATTCACTGGCGTCAGCCGCTGCCGAACCGCCCACGACCACAGCGCCGAGAGCGTCGTTCTCAGCCGCGAAACCGTCGAGTGCGCGCGTCCCTTTTCCAGTAACTCCGTCAGCAGCGCCAGCACGTCCGCCTCAGACACCGAGCCAATCGGGTGTGCCGCGAACTTCGCCGGGAGCGCCGCGAGGTTATCTCGGTCCGTTCGCAGCGTGTGGGGCGCGACCTGCCCGGAACGAGCTTCGAGGAACGCCGCAGCAACCTCAGACACCGGCTTCTTAGATCGGCTCGGAGGGACGAACCCACCGCCGTGCAAAGCCTCCTTCTGCTGCCGCTCCCACGCCTCCGCCGCACGCTTCGTTGAGAAAGTCTTGTCCGCAACGACACGGCCTCCGGAATGAAGCCGGACTCGCCAACTCACCCCGGAGGCCGTCTCTCTCCGCTCGATGCTCATACAGCCAGACCCGCCAGCCGATGGACCTCGGAAGCCGCGTACAGCCGCTTTGCGCCGACCACCAGCGGTGTGAGCGGAAACGACCCCGCCCGCACCCGACGCGAGACAGTTGACCGATGCACACGGAGCAAGGAGGCAAGCTCATCTTCGGTGTACCAAAGTGGCGTGTCGGCCGTTGTGTTCTTGCGCTCAGCCATGATCGTTTCCCTTCTCTCGGTCGAGGCTCCGCCGTTCGTCGTAGAGCGCCGCCAACCGCTGGTCATCCTCGTGCGTCCATTGCCCGCACAGCGCCATACCCATCGCGATCCGCTCGGCGCGCTCGATCGGCACATTCAGCTCGGCATGATCACTCATCGCCCACCGCCACCGGTGCCGGATACCGTCGCGCAAGCTCCGTGATGTCCTCGTCGGACACCCAGGAGGCCTGGAACTGCACGATGCCTCCGGTTTCCCCGTCGATGACGTAGCCCATGCCGGCCTTCGTGGTCGGGATGCGGTCGCAGTGAGCGCCGGCCTCGTATGCAGCCGATCCGAGCGCCAGTACGGCATCATCCTTCGTGCGGAATCGAAGTGCGACCGTCGCCGTGAACAGATCACGTGATGCCAGCGACTCCTTACGAGGGTCTTGCATCGCTGCCAGCACCGCGATTCCCGCAGCGCGCCCGGTCGATAGCACCCGTTTTAGATTCGCGTCTACCGCGTTCCTGGACTTCGTATCGGGTGCGAGGTATGACAGCGATGCCGCCTCGTCGATCAGCAGCAGCTCCAGCGGTTCAGCCACAGTCGGAACGTGCTTGCGTAGCCCGTTCTCACGCATGTATGCCAGCCGATCATCCAGCCGCCGCGCAAGCCGCTCAATCATCGCTGCCGCCTCGTCGTAGCTGTAGGCGACATCGTGGAATAGTGGACGACCCGCAGTGAGTTCTACGCCGCCCTTAAGGTCTACGCCGTGCACCTGCACCGTGCCCGCATGGATGCTCGGCGCGAGCTGCCCCAACACCGACCAGATCACGCTGCCCTTGCCTGCGCCTGATGCGCCAACGAGCAGCGTTTGTCGACCGAAGATCGGAAGCGAGAACGGACCTTCCGACGTAACGCCGATACACACCGGCGCAGCAGCATCAGTCAGAGGCACCATGCGGAACGGGATCGTCCCCTGATCGGCCAGAGCCTCCCGACTACGCACCTGAACCCGTACCGTCGATGCCGAAGCAGCGGAGCACTCGACCGGGAACCCCAGCGCCGCGCTCACCTTCTCGTCGTCGTAATCGCTCGGCACAGTTCCCGGCACAACCTGATAGACAGCCGCAGGGCCATGCGCACGCAGTTCGACCCGCACGAGCGCCGGGAACGTGCGCACTTTGTCACCGCTGCGCGTTGTTCCATCACGGGTCACGCCCGCAGCTACCGCCCAATCCGGATTGACCTGCCGCAGCCGGGCAAGCGCCGACCTCTCGAACTTCGACAACGATGCACGAGACGCACGAGCCAGCCCAGGCCGGAACGCCGCCGCCAGCAGCTTGCTCCGCCCGAGGACGCGATGACGCAGCGCCGGAACCATCGCCACGAGCGCCAGCCCGAGGACGATCACCGCCCACAGCACCCGCCCGAGCACCGCCACGGATTCGAGGCCGGACGGTGCTCCGAACAGCCCGAACGCGAGCAGGAGCACCATCATGAGCGCCGCAACCGACCACCCAATGAATTTGTTCACTTCGGTTCCCCCTTCGGCAGGAGGAGGAATCCCCAGAGCTTCACGGATCGCATGCCAGTCTCGCCCGACCAGCCGCCATCCTCGGTGCGCCGCAGGTCGCGGACATCCGTTTCGAAGTAGCCAGCCTCGTCCAGCCCGTCGATGTGAAGGACGATCCCTTGCAGGCGTCCGTGATCGTCGCGCTCGAAAACCTCGACGGAACACTGATCCGACGAGGACTGAACCGTGTCGGTAACGGTAAGTTGGCAGACTTCGCTTGTGGACGTGGCGTCGAGCTCGGACATTCTGAGCCACACGCCAGCCGCGACCGCTGGCACATAGATCGACGTTTTGACGGTGCGCGCCGTCGTACCGGGCTCCACCTCGCCAAGCTGCATCTCATACGCGGATGCGTCGTTGGCGCGAGTCGGTGACGCGGACGTGTTCGGCTTCACAACCGGTGAAGCAGCGCACCCGATGACCCCGACCGCCACGAGGGCGAGCGCAACGACGCCCGCCCCCATAGCAACGACCTTCTGTGAACGACGCATCAGGACGACGCCTTCTTCACGCCGACCGAGCCGCTGACCGACACCTTCAAGTCGAACCCGTCCTTCTGGTTCGCGACCTGAACGAGCGCCGTAGCCGGATCGAGGATGATCTCGGTGTACGCCCCGAAGCCGCGCTCCTGATTGACGGTGAGCTGAACGTCCAGGACGTCAGCGCCGTCAGCGAGCTGCAAGGAGGCGGGGTGCCGATACAGCTGCTCACCCTGAGAGTTGCGTACCGGACGATCCGACGACTGATTTGCAGCCTTGTCGAACTCCATCACCGCACGGCCTGGCTGGCTGGACTTTCCCCGCACCGAAATGCCAGGTCCGAACGGAAGCGCAATCTGATACACCATCAGCTCACCACCGCCAGCGTCTCGGCATCCGTCAGCAGCCGCGCCTCAAACGGGCTCTTCGGACATTCGGTGGGGGTCATGGGGTGAGGCCGCCGGCGGCGAGGAGCATGCGGAGGCGGTAGTTGTCGC
>NZ_JBSJZH010000022.1:0-41058 GCF_054798215.1 Microbacterium sp. GXF6406
TGACGAACTATGTTGCCAGATCGCTACTCGAAGCCGGAGGATTCAGACCCCACCTACACCCTCGATTGCGATGAGCCACAAAACCGGTCCCGATGTCAAGGGTCATGGGCGCGCGCGACGGGTGAGGCATGCTCGACGAACGATGGAGAGGAGCGCCGATGCGCCGCGCAGTCGAATCGAAGCCCCGCACGGCGGCGAGAGCCTGGTGGGAGAGCATCCGACGCGCAGCGCGGGCATTCGTCGTCGACCAGTGTCCGGATCGGGCGGCCGGACTCACCTTCTACGCGGTGCTGGCGCTGGTGCCCGCGGCCATGGTGGCGTTCTCGGTGGTCAGCATCCTCGGCCGCGCCGTGGAGACGGCGCGCACGATCGAGGAGGTGGTGCTGGCGATCGCGCCATCGGCCGAACCGGATGCCGTCACCGCCGTTCTGGCGCGCATCGCCGAAGCCCGGCTCTCGGGATTCCTCCTCGTGGTGGCGCTCGGAATCACACTGTGGTCGGTTGCCCGGTTCATCGCTTCCCTCGGACGGGCGATGAACCGCATCTACGGCGTGGACGAGGGCCGTCCCCTCTGGACACTGAAGCTGGTGAAGCTCCTGCTGGCCCTGTTCGTCATCGTGGCGACGACAGTGCTCGCCCTCGTGCTGCTCGCATCCGATGAGGCGAGCCGTGCGATAGGGGACGCAGTCGGGCTCGAGGATGTCACTCTGCAGATATGGCGGATAGCCCGCTGGCCGTCGGCGGTGCTCATCGCGGTGCTCCTGCTCGCCGTGCTCTACTTCTTCGCCCCCAATGTGCGCCCCGCGCGCTTTCGCTGGGTGGGCATCGGTGCGCTCGTGGCTTTGGCTGCACTTGCCGTCGCCACCGCGGGCTTCCTCTTCTATGTGACGGCCATCGCCGACTACGACCGCCTGTACGGCGCCTTCGGCGGGGTCATCGTCTTCTCCCTGTGGGCATGGATCGCGAGCATGGCCCTGCTCGTCGGGGCGGAGTTCGACGCCGAACTCGAGCGAGTGCGGCAGCTCCGGCAGGGGATCCCCTCCGAGAGGCAGGTGCAGGTCGAGCTGCGCGATGCGCGACGGATCGCGGTCCGCGTGCGCCGGGACCGCACCGAGGAGCGAGCCGCGAGGCGGATCAGACGCTGATCGCCGGGTCCGCCTCATCGGGCAGGCGCTCGACGGGCACCATCACCACGTCCTGCACCTTCTAATCCGCCTCGGCGATGCGTTCGGATGCTTCGTCGAGCCGCCGCACGGAGACGCGTCCCCGCCGGGGCACGACGAAGGCCTCCACGTGGAAGACCTGGCCCTGGTCGCGGATGCGGACCGCCGCTTCCTTCACCCATCGCTCCGCGCGCAGCAGGCGGACGATATCGCGGGCCAGGGGGTGCGGTTCTGCATCGTCATGCGTCATCGCACGCTGATCCATCAGGTCGCCCACGGCGTACCGGGTGTTGCGGTAGCCGTCCCAGATGATGCCGAGCGAGATGAACAGGGCGGCGACGCCGTCGAGCCACCAGACGCCGAGGCCGATTCCGAGGACGCCGACGATCGACGCCGCGTTCGTGTGCCAGTCGGCCTTCGCCATATCGGCGTCGGCGTAGAGCAGCTTGTTGTGGAGGACCGGGGCGAGGCGCGCCTTCGCCCGGCCGTAGATGAGCGGACCGACGACGACGACCGCCATCGTCGCGACCATCAGCCAGCCCAGCCAGATCGTGTGTCCGAAGATCTGCACGGTGCCGATGGTGGGATGCTCCGCGGCGAGCAGGCCGGTCACCGACTCGACCGCGAGGTTCGCGCCGACCACGAACAGGGCGACCCCGGCGACCAGGTGGCCGATGCCCATGGCCCGATGCCTGCCGTAGGGATGCTTCCGATCCGGGCGGCGACGGATGAAAAGCAGGGCGATGAGGAAGGCGAACTGCGGGATGAGCGACAGCATGTCTTCGATCCATGCGGTCTTCATCGCCTGGGAGTTTCCGACGACGAAGGCGACGAGCACGATGGTGCAGGCGGTGTAGCCGATCGTGAACCACTCCCAGAAGACGGCCTTCTTCAGAGCCTCCTTCTGCTCCGGCGGCAGATCGGTGCGTCCGAACTGGTGGATCATGATCCGACCTCGTCGTCGAGGAACATCTCGACAGCGGTGAGCAGATCGTTCTCTCCCAGGGGGACGAGGAAGACGATGGATCGCCCGTCGGCGCCCTCGATGCCGGTGTATCCCCGGGTGACGCCGGCGCGGTCGCTCCAGGGCGTCTGATCCGTGAACCCCCCCCCGATCGCGATGTCGATCTCACCGGTCTCCAGTTCTTCGACGAGTGTCTCCTCGGCCGCGATGCTCCAGACGGCCGTGGCATCGATGCTCGAGGCGAATTCTTCGGCGATGTCGATGAGCGGGCCGTCGGGCGACTGATCCGTTCCGCTGATGAGGCCCGGATCAGGGGAGACCCCGATGCGCAGGACTCCGTCGCTCACCCTGTCGAGGGTGCCGTCGGGGTCGGTCGGGATGCTGAGCCCGCACCCCGTCGCGGATAGCGCAATCGTGCTGAGAAGCAGAGTAAGGGCACTGCGCCTGAATATGTGTGAGGCGTGCATGAGGGCGATCATGCCTGTTCTATGCGTTGGTGCGTGAGGCGGTTGACTCCCTGGGGACAGGGGGGGGTAGATCGTCGAGCGCCAGAGCGTCCTGTCGCGTCCGCGGCGGAGGTGACGTAGGTTCGTGGTGTGGGCAGGCTTTACTACGGCGATTCCGCCGAACCGATCAATATCGAAGACCGTGCGCTTGCGCACCTGAAGATCGTCATCGCGACCAAGCTGCGGCGCAACGAGAGTTTCACGCTGTCTTGGCGGCACGCGGAAGGCGATGCGGTGGGGCGCAGCACGATCTGGCTGCACCCCTCGATTCCGTTGCGCTTCGTCTTCGACGAGGCCGAGGCTCCCGAGATCAGTCGTTCCTGGGTGGAGAGTCTGGCCAACTCCGCGAACTCCAGTGGCGGAGTCACGCTCGTCGACGAGCACGTCGAGTCGTCTACGCCCGCTTAGCCCGCCCGGGACCGACGCCCGGAGCGTCATTCTGGGGCGAAGCATCCGGAATCTCCGCCTCGTCATCGGGGGAGATGCGCACCGCATCGCTCGAGCCGGAATCGGCGCCCGCGCGCCCGGCCGGCACTTCTTCGATGTTCTCGGGCGCATCAGCGTCGTCGATTCCCGGCTCCGGGTCCGCCACCGGCGGATGCTCCACACCCGGCGGACGCATCCCCTGATCTCCGATCCCGCTCATGGTCGTCTCCTCTCGTCGTCGCGTTCTCCGAATGTCCCGACTCTAGGAACGGGTGCACGCTCTGCCGACCCGGTTGACCGTATGTCCTCTGGTTGGTAGTGCCCCGGATACGGCGAAGGCGCTCGCCGGGCGAAATTCCCGACGAGCGCCTCCGTGGCTCAGCCCGTGATCAGGGCTTGCCGCGCCCGAGCTTCGACGGCCACCAGATCGAACGACCGATGTCGTACGACAGGGCGGGCACGAGCAGCGTTCGCACGACGAAGGTGTCGAGCAGCACGCCGAAGGCGACGATGAACGCGAGCTGGACGAGGAACAGGATCGGGATGACCGACAGCGCCGCGAACGTCGCGGCCAGCACGAGTCCTGCCGAGGTGATCACTCCGCCTGTCACCGTGAGTCCGCGCATGATCCCCTCCCGGGTGCCGTGCTTGAGCGACTCCTCGCGCACACGGGTCATGAGGAAGATGTTGTAGTCGATTCCCAGCGCCACGAGGAACACGAACCCGTACAGCGGCACAGCGGGGTCGGCGCCCGGGAAGTCGAATATCCCGTTGAACACCCATGCCGAGACTCCCATCGCGGTGCCGAAGGACAGCACCGTGGTGAGGATCAGCAGTACCGGGGCGAGCACCGAGCGCAGCAGCAGCATGAGGATGAGCAGGATGACGACGAGGATCACCGGGATGATCAGGTTGCGGTCGTGGATCGAGGCATCGTTCGTGTCGACGGAGGTCGCCGTGACGCCGCCGACGATCGCGTCGATCGAATCGAGCTCGCCACGCAGATCGCGCACGGTCTGCGCCGCAGCGTCGGAGTCGGCGGCATCGGTCAGGGTTCCCTGCAGCATGACCTGGCCATCGACCACGCTCGGTGCGACGGGCTCGGTTCCGGGAGGGCCGAAGGCGGTGATGCCGTCTTCGGTCACGGGAGCCGTGCCGCTCGGCGAATCGGAAGCGGTGATGGAGACTGAGTCGATGCCGTCGTTGGTGAGGAGGATGTCCGCGGCGTCCTGCAGCGAGTCCTCGTCGACGACGACGTAGACGGGGCTGCCGGATCCGCCGGGGAAGTGCTCACCGAGGGCGACCTGGCCGTCACGCGCCTCGGAAGCTCCGATCACGAGCTCGGACTGGGGGATGCCGGATGCGTTCAGCTGAGTGAAGCCGGCCGCGCCGATGATGAGGAGTGCGGTGGTGGTGATCCAGATCAGGCGCGGGCGACGCTTGACTCCGCGGGCGAGGCGAGCCCACAGCCCCTTCGTGGCGACGCCGTGCTCGGCCTCGACGACCTCCGGCTCGAATGCGGGGCGCTTGGGCCAGAACACGGAGCGTCCGAAGGTGAACAGCAGCGCCGGCAGCAGGGTGAGTGCCGAGAGCATGGCGAAAACGATGCCGATGGATGCGACCGGGCCCAGCGTGCTGTTGGACTTCAGATCGCTCAGCAGCAGGCACAGGAGGCCCGCGATCACGGTTCCACCGGAGGCGGCGATCGGCTCGATGGAGCCCTTCCACGCGGCGATCGTCGCAGCGCCCTTGTCCTGGGTGCTGCGCAGCTCCTCTCGGAATCGGGCGACGAACAGCAGCGAGTAGTCGGTGGCGGCACCGATCACGAGGATGAAGAGGATTCCCTGCGTTTGGCCGCTGAGGAGGAGGATCTCCCACTTCGCCATCCACCAGACGACGAGCAGCGCGACGCACAGGGCGAACAGGCTCGTCGAGAGGACGACGATCGGCAGCAGCACCGAGCGGTAGACGAGGATCAGGATGATGAAGACGGCGAGAAGGGCGACGCCGAGAAGAAGGCCGTCGATTCCGGAGAAGCCGGCGACCAGGTCGGCCGAGAACCCTGCGGGACCGGTGATGTAGACGGTGACCCCATCGGGGCTGACATCGCGGAGCTCGTCACCGAGAGCGTTGATCGTATCGCCGAGTTCGGCGTCGCTGTTGATCGGGATGAAGGCCTGCACGGCCTTGCCGTCCTCGGAGGGGATGCCGGGGGAGACCTCGTCGGCGATGCCCTCGATGTCGACCGACCCGGCGATCGCATCATTGATCGCTGCGAGCTGGTCATCGGTGAGGTCGGAGTCGCCCACGAATACCGCGATGGCGGGGATCGCATCGGCGTCGTTGAACTCGCCGAGCAGACTCTGCACCTGCGTTGCATCTGCCGAGGACGGCAGATATGTCGTCTGGTCGTTCGACGAGACCTCGCCGACCTTGCCGAACAGCGGACCTCCCAGGCCTGCTCCGACGAGCCACGCGATGATCAGGACGGCGGGCAGGAGAATCCGCACCCAGGAGCGTCGCCGAATCCGCGGACGCGTCGTCGAATCAGTGTCTGTGTGCATCATTCCCTCGTTTGTCTAGCCAAGCTAGATGAAAACCTAGCATAAAATGATTTGGGAGTAATATCTAACGCATGACAGAGCAGCAGGCCGACCCGTCGGGGCGTTTCGCCTTCGGGTCGGCGATCTACGACATCGATGTCAGTGATCCCACCGGCGAGCTCGTCGACCGCGGATCGCTCGGCTCGGAGGACGTCGCGCAGATCAGCAGGCTGATGCAGGCTCTCGGCGGGCTCCGCGATGCGGAGCAGAAGCTCTCAGACGCATCGCTTCGATACATGAAGCTCAATGCCACCGACATGCGTGCGCTCCACTTCCTCATCGCCTGCGATAACAGTGGTGTCGTCGCCACTGCCGGCGCGATCGCCACGCACCTGGCGATCTCGACGGCATCCACGACCAAGCTCCTCGACCGCCTCGAGCGGGCCGGGCATATTTCGCGCGGGCCGCATCCCACCGATCGGCGGGCGCTGGCGATCGCCATCACTCCGGAGACCCGGCACTCGGCCGTCGAGACTGTGGGCCGCCAGCATGCCCGGCGCTTCATCGCCGCTGCGCGTCTCTCTTCGGAGGAGCGCGAGATCGTCACCCGATTCCTGATGGATATGACAACGGAGGTCGCCCTCGGCGATGTGCCGTGGGCGACCTCCGTCGAGGAGTGACGCAGGATCAGTGCGCGGCGCGGTACGCCTCGATGATGCTCGCCGGAATGCGACCGCGCTCGGAGATCGCGAGTCCCTGAGAGCTCGCCCACTCGCGGATCACCGCGGTCTCGGGGGAGCCGGCTGCGCGCTTTCGTGCGCCGCCACGTGATGCCGGAGCATTCGAGGAACGACGCGCTGCGGCGATGTACGGCTCAAGAGCCGAACGCAGTGCCGCCGCATTCTCCGTGCTGAGGTCGATCTCGTAAGAGATGTTCTCCAACGAGAAACGGATGCTCTCGCCCGCGCCGACTTCCAGGACCGTGCCGTCGATGTCGTCAACCAGCTGGTGCACAATTCTTCTTGCCATAGGGGCAGTTTACGCGTTTTCAGAATGGCGAACAATGACGCTTGTGGATAGTGGAGATTATGGAAGTATTCCCGCGCGGCGGGCCTGATTAACGGCCGCATGTCTGGTGGAAGCATCCAATTTCGACATCGCCGTTCCCAAATAGGCTTTGACAGTTCCTTCGCGAAGGTTCAGTTGCGCGGCGATTTCGGCATTCGTGCTTCCGAGTGCGGCGCACGCGAGCACATCGGTCTCGCGCGGCGAAAGACGAACGGCAGGAATCGGTCCGGTCTCCGGCTGGGCGTCGCCCGCCACCGCCATGAGGCGTTTCTCGAGACGGGCGAGCCGTTCGCGCAACCCGGCGTCCTCGATGTTCGCCGATATGCTGCGCAGTTCGGCGAAGCTCTCGCGGAGGTCCTCCCGGCGGGAAGCGGTGATGACCGTCGGCTGCGGCGAGAGTCCGCGCATGCGCCGCTCCACCTCATCGCGGATCCGCAGCTCGGAGGCGACCGAATCAGCCACGAACATCGCCGGGGCAGTGGTCACGCCGCCGATCGGGGATTCCTTCCATGCTCCGGCGTAGAGCACGCCCCGAGGTCGCCCGTTGACGATGATCGGCAGGGCGAGCAGCGTGCGCAGGCCCTCTCCGAGGACGAAGCCGTCGTAGTCGTGTGTGATCTGGCGCGATGATCCGTAGTCGCTCGTCATGCGCGGGCGCAGCTCGGTCATCGCCCGCCCGCCCAGGCCGCGTGCGGGGCGCACCTTGAGCCCTTCGAGACTGCGGGTGCGGGTGCCGATGATGTTCGTCACCGAGACGACGCCGTCTTCGATGAGGCCGCCGAAAGCGACGGGGAATCGTGTGCGCTGGGACAGCTCGCGCACGGCCTGGGCCACGAGATCTGTGGAGGGATCCAAGGAGACTGCGGTGCTCAACGACTACCTACTTTCGGGGGTGACATCGTCGTTCCCCGTTTCGTAGCGTCGACTTTACCACTCGCGCGGCACCCCCGCGCGAGCACCCCGACCATGTGGCAAGGAGGCCTCATGACCGACCGAATCAACGAAGACTCGGATGCCGGAATCGATTACACAGCCGTCGAGAACTCGGAAGGATTCCAAACTCTCAAGAAGACTCAGCGATCGTTCATCTTCCCGCTGGCGGCGATATTCCTCATCTGGTACTTCGTCTATGTGCTCCTGGGTGCCTACGCCACCGACTTCATGGGGCAGCGCGTGTGGGGAGATATCACTGTGGGGCTGCTGCTCGGGCTCGGGCAGTTCGTCACCACATTCGTGATCACGATGGCGTACGTCTCCTTCGCGAATAAGAAGCTTGACCCGAAGGCGAAGCACATCCGAGAAGAGCTCGAGAAGGCCGAGGCGCACCAGTGAATAGTGAGATCCTGGCGGCCGCGACCGTCGAGAACAACCCGGTCCTGAATATCGGCATATTCGCGGCATTCGTGGCCGTAACGCTTTTCATCGTCATCCGGGCGAGCCGCAACAACAAGACTGCCGCCGACTACTATGCCGCGGGTCGGTCGTTCACCGGGCCCCAGAACGGGTTCGCGATCGCCGGAGACTACCTCTCCGCGGCATCCTTCCTCGGCATTTGCGGAGCGATCGCCGTCAACGGATACGACGGCTTCCTCTATTCGATCGGATTCCTCGTCGCGTGGCTCGTGGCGTTGCTGCTCGTCGCGGAGATGATGCGCAACACCGGCAAGTTCACGATGGCGGATGTGCTGTCCTTCCGGCTCAAGCAGCGCCCCGTGCGCATGGCCGCGGCCATCACCACCCTTGCGGTGTGCTTCTTCTATCTGCTCGCGCAGATGGCGGGCGCCGGCGGACTCGTCTCGCTGCTCATGGGGATCGACGGCCGGGTGGGCCAGTCGGTCGTGATCGCGGTCGTCGGGGTTCTCATGATCGTCTACGTGCTCATCGGTGGCATGAAGGGCACGACCTGGGTGCAGATCGTGAAGGCGTTCCTGCTGATCGGCGGGGCCGTGGTCATGACGATCTGGGTGCTGGCGATGAACGGATTCAGCCTGAACACGCTGCTCGAAGCCGCGGTTGATGCCTCGCCCCAGGGTGATGCGATCCTCGCACCGGGCCTGCAGTATGGGTCGAATCCGCTGGACTTCGTCTCCCTCGGCCTCGCCCTGGTGCTCGGCACCGCCGGGCTTCCGCACGTGCTGATGCGCTTCTACACGGTGCCGACCGCGAAGGAGGCCCGTCGCTCGGTCGTGTGGGCGATCTGGCTCATCGGCGGCTTCTACCTGCTGACGCTCGTGCTCGGTTACGGCGCCGGCGCGATGGTCGGTCCGGAGACCATCAGCAACGCCCCCGGAGGAGTCAACTCGGCGGCACCGCTGCTGGCGCAGTACCTCGGCGGACCCCTGCTGATGGGATTCATCTCGGCCGTTGCCTTCGCGACGATCCTCGCGGTCGTCGCCGGCCTCACGATCACCGCAGCCGCATCGTTCGCGCACGACATCTATGCGAATGTCATTCAGAAGAGCCGGCGGAACGCCGACGGCACGCCCGTCGCCGCCGACCCGGCGGCCGAGGTGAAGGTCGCTCGCCGCACGGTCGTGGTGATCGGCATTCTCGCGATCGTCGGCGGCATCGGCGCACAGGGGCAGAACATCGCGTTCCTCGTCGCGCTGGCCTTCGCGGTCGCGGCATCCGCCAACCTGCCGACCATCCTGTATTCGCTCTTCTGGCGCCGGTTCAACACCCGCGGCGCCGTATGGAGCATGTATGGAGGCCTGGGCGCGGCGATCCTGCTCATCGTGCTGTCCCCGGTCTTCTCGGGGACCGAGACGTCGATGATTCCGTCTATCGACATCGCGATCTGGCCGTTGAACAACCCGGGCATCGTGTCGATCCCCCTCGGATTCTTCCTGGGCTGGTTGGGCACGGTGACAAGCCGGAGCACCGAGTCTCCGCAGCTCGCCGCCGAGATGGAGGTGCGCTCGCTGACCGGTTTCGGTGCGGAGAAGGCCGTGGATCACTGATCTACCTGCTTCTCACGGAGGCCCCCGATGCCGCGCGCATCGGGGGCCTTCATCGGTCATCGCTCCAGATCGAGGAGGAAGCGCTTGCGCTCGGGGTGCGCGCCGTACTGGCCCGGGGAGCCGTCGGCACGCACCACACGGTGGACCGGCAGGATCACCGAGAACGGCGTGAGTCGGCAGGCGGTGCCGACGGCGCGCGCGGCTCCCGGGCTCCCGGCGCGCACGGCGACCTCGCCGTAGCTCATGGTCTCGCCCCAGGGGATCTCGGCGATCGTCTGCAGCGCGCTGCGCGTGAAGCCGTCGACGAGACGCCAGTCCAGCGCGACGGTCTGCGCGAAGGACACGGGAGCGCCCGCGAAGTACTCGTCGAGCAGCGCGGTGATCTCATCCGCAGCGCCCGGATCGGGAACCGGTGTCGCAGTCAACCGGGCGCTCACCGATTCGAGGAGCCACGGAACGGAGGGATCGGCGGCCTCGGACAGATCGAAGCGCACGACGCCGTCGTCGGAGAAGACGACCAGAGCGTCGCCGAAGGGCGTCGGAGCGAAGTCATAGCGGAACGTCATGAGTCCATCCTGCGGCTGTGGAACGTCGGTCCGTGGGTAATACCGCACGAATGGGGGAGGAGCGCGAGGGCGTCTGGAATGTGCAGGAAAAGTGATCCATTCCGATGAAACCCGCCCAGGATACAGGCCTGTGAGAGGTGCTGAGCCTAGTCTGTGTATGTGTGGCGACGTGAAGACAAATCTGCGGATGCCGCGATGACCCTCGAAGAGCGCAGCGAGGATGAGACCGTCATCGCGGTCGACCACATCGCCGACGCCGAGCGCACGCGGTTGCGCGCCGAGGCCAGAGAGCTGGGCGGACCATCCCCGCTGATCACCTACCGTGACAGCGTCGAGGGCGCCATCGACATCTCCAAGGCGCACCCGGGCAGCCTGCCGCAGTTCATCACCGGGAAGTCGACTCTGCTGTCGAACCTGTTCCGCGATGAGGTGGGGCTGCGAACCGCCCGCATGGCCGCGGAGCGGATCACCGCCAAGAACACCGAGCTGCGCACGGTCCGCGGAATCGATGCTGTGCACTTGGCCGTCGGCATCGCCGCCTGGCGCATCGGCGGAGCGGACTTCGCCGCGCCCGTGCTCCTGCGACCGCTCGCGATCCGCCGCCACCACACCGACTTCGAGCTCAAGCTCCAGGGCGCATTCTTCGTGAATCCCGAGCTGGTGCGCGTGGCGAGCGAGCACTTCGGCATCACGATCGACGCCGAGGCCCTGGCATCCCTCGCCTATGACGGCGGCATCTTCAAACCGCAGCCCGTCATCGACCGGGTGCGCGCCGCCACCCAATCGATCGACACGTTCACGGTGCTCCCGCGACTCGTGGTCTCCACATTCGCCGATGTCGGTGCGGCGATGTCGCGCGACGGGCACGATCTCGATCACCCGCTGCTGAACGCGCTGGCCGGACACATCGATGATCGCGAGCGCGTCACGGCCGTGCGCTCCGCGCCGCAGGCGACGAGCCCGGACGACCGTGCCCCGGCATCCGACACGCTCCTGCTCGACGCGGACGCCGAGCAGGAATCCGTGCTCGCCCGCATCGCCGCCGGTCACTCGCTCGCCGTCGCGACGCTGCCGGGAACGGGCGGCACGCAGACGGTCATCAATGCGCTCGGAGAGCTGGTCCGCGCCGGGAAGCGCGTGCTCGTCGTCTCCGCACGCCGCTCGACCCTCGACGGCGTCCGCCACCGCCTCACGAGTGTCGGCCTGGACGGCCTGGCCGTCTCGCCGGCGACGGTGCGCCGCGACCTCGTTCGCGCGATCGGCCGCAATGAGAAGGCCGCCGCCCCCAAGGTCAGCGATGTCGACGATGCGCTCGTGCGCCTGCGCACCGTCCTGCTCGACTATCGGCGCGCTCTCGCGGCACCGGCCGCCGGGCTCGACGTCTCGGTGCTCGATGCCGTGCGCGAGCTGACTCGACTGGCCTCTCTGCCGAAGCCTCCGTCGACGACGGCCCGGCTCAACACGGAGACGCTGCGCCGCCTGTCGACCGGCCGGGCCGATGCCGCGGCCGCGCTCGTGCAGGCCGCGCGTCTGGGGGAGTTCCGCTTCGGCCCCGATGACTCGCCCTGGTACGGTGTCTCGTTCAGCAGCACGGAGGCGGCTCGCGCCGCGCACGAGCTCGCCGGTCGTCTGCATTCCTCGAGCGTCCCCACGCTCCTGGAGCGCGGCTACGAGCTGAACTCCCAGACCCGTATGCGCCCCTTCGCGACGATCGACGAGCTGGGGGAGTACCTGCGCCTGCTCGAGGGGATCCGTGACTCCCTCGACCGATTCAGTCCCACGGTCTTCGAACGTCCGCTCGGAGAGCTCATCAAGGCGCACGGCTCGCGCCGGGATGCGCCGGAGATGTCGGGAGCGAATCGGCGCCGTCTCCGTCGTCTCGCGAAGGAGTACGTGCGCCCCGGTGCTCACATCGGCGAGATGCACGAGGCGCTCCTGCACATCCAGCAGCAGCGCACCCAGTGGCAGCGCTTCGTCGAGGCCGGGGTCGCCCCCGAGGTCCCGCTGGGGCTCGGAGACGTCTACGCGTCCTGGCAGCGGGTCACGGCGGAGCTCGCCGAGCTCGACACCGCCCTGGGGCGTCGCGAACCCTTGGCATCGCTGCCCGTCGAGCGGCTCATCCGCACGCTGGCAGGGCTCGCCGCCGAGTCCGATGTCTTCGACAACCTCGTCGAGCGCGCCATCATCCGCGATCAGCTCGCCGCGCTGGGGCTCGAACCGTTGCTCGCCGAGCTCTCGGTGCGTCACGTCTCCGAGGACCAGGTCGCCGAAGAGCTCGAGTTCGCCTGGTGGCAGTCCCTGCTCGAGCGGGCGCTGCAGGACAATCGTTCTCTGCTCGGCGCGAACACGGCGGTCGTGGATCGCCTGGAGCGCGACTTCCGGCTCGTCGATGAGGCGCACGCCTCGATGTCGGGACCCCTGCTGGCGGCCCAGCTCGGCGACCAGTGGCGCATCGGCATCGTCGATGAGCCCATTGAGGCGCAGAACCTGCGGCGGGCGCTCACGCAGGGCGCTCCGACGACCGCCCAGATCGTCTCGGCCGCGCCGACGCTGATGAATGTCCTCGCGCCGGCATGGATCTCTTCGCCCTACCAGGTTCCCGAGATCCCGGATTCCGTCGAGTTCGACACGGTGCTGCTGGTGGATGCTGCGGCCATCAACCTCGCCGAGGCGACCCCCGCCATACGCCGTGCTCGTCAGGTCGTCGTCTTCGGCGATCCGGTCACGCAGCGTCCGACGCCGTTCGAGATGGCCGTCGCCGCCGACCCGGAGTGGGAGCCGGAGATGCCCTTCGACGAGACGTCGGTCTTCGAGCGTCTCGCCGAGCTGCTGCCCGTGATGACGCTGACCCGCAGCTACCGTGCGGGCGGGGAGGATCTCGCGGAGCTCATCAATGACGCCTTCTATGGAGGCGAGATCCTCTCTCTCCCCTGGGCCGGTTCCTATCTCGGCCGCGGCAGCTTGACCGTCGACTACGTCGAGGGCGGGGTCGGAGCCCCCGATCCGGTTTCGGGCGCCGTTGAGAGCCCGGACGCCGAGGTCGCCCGCGTGGTCACCCTCGTCGTGGAGCACGCGGTGCACCGGCCCTCCGAGACGCTCATGGTCGTCACCGCCAGCGCCCGCCATGCCGAGCGCATCCGCGCCGCGGTGACGACGGCGTTCGCCGGTCGTTCGGACGTCGCGGACTTCGTCGGTCGCGACACGGCCGAGCCCTTCGCGGTTCTGACCCTCGAGGAGTCGGTGGCGGAGAGCCGCGACCGGGTGATCTTCTCTCTCGGTTACGGCCTCACCAAGCACGGGCGCGTGCTCAGCGACTTCGGCGACCTGTCGACCCCCGACGGCGAGCGGCTGCTGACGGTCGGGATGACCCGTGCTCGTCGATCCATGGTCATCGTTTCGTCGATCCGTCCCTCGTCGTTCGACGACGGACGCCTCGAGCACGGCGCCGCGACGCTCATGTCGATCCTCGGCGGTCTCGCCGCCCATAACCGCGACTCGCGCCTGGAGGATCTCGCGGACCCGTTGACACGGGTGCTCGCGCGGGAGCTTCGCCGCCTCGGCGCCTCCGTCGACGTCGACTACCGGGGGTTGCTGCCGCTCGTCGCCCAGCACAACGGCAAAGCCGTCGTGATCGAGTCCGATCGAGAGATCTCCTCCGACTCCCTCCGGGAGAGCTTGCGCCTCCGGCCGCATGTGCTGCGCCGCCTCGGCTGGCACTACGTGCGCGTGCACGCCTTCGATCTGTACAGCGACCCGGCCACTGCAGCATCCCGGATCGCCGCCGTGCTCGGCATCTCGGCCGATGCGGTGCGCGCGGAGAACGATACGCAGCCGATCGACCCGCGAAACGATGCCTGATTCGGACGAGCCGCGTCAGCGCGTCGTCCGTGTCGCCGGCAGTCGGCGTGCGCGTCTGACGGCCGTCGAGGGGACAGACAGCTCGCCGGATGTCGTCACGCACACGGCGCCCCGCCCGGAGTCCGTCACCGGCAGCGGCCCGAACGATGATCGGATGCTGCGCGAAGTGCCGCCGCACTATTGACGAAGCCCCCGTCCTGGGAGTAGGACGGGGGCCGATCGAGAAGCGGTTCGGACTCAGCCGTCGGCGTTGGCCTTGCGCAGCAGGTCGCGGATCTCGATGAGGAGCTCCTGCTCGTTCGGGAGGGTCTCCTCCTCGACGGCAGGGTTCTTCGCGGCCTGGCGCTCCTTCCACTTGTTCATCGGCATGACGAACACGAAGTAGACCACGAGCGCGACGGCGAGGAAGCTGATGATCGCCGAGATCAGGTCGCCGAGGGGGAAGGTGACGGGGTTGCCGTAGATGTTCGTCAGCTGCGGGCCGAAGTTGCCCGCGGCATCCGCCTCGAAGAACAGGGCGACGAGCGGCTCGATGATGCTCGAGACGACGGCGTTGACGATCGCGGTGAACGCACCGCCGATGACGACGGCGACGGCGAGGTCGATGACGTTGCCCTGTGCGATGAACTCCTTGAATCCCTTGAACACGGGACCCCCCCCTTTTCTGGTCCGAGGACCTCAGCTCGAGGACGTCGTCGCAGCGGCCGGCTTGGCGCTCGTCGACGACTCCGACTTCGATGATGCCGACGTTGAGCTCGTCGCGCCAGCACCACTCCGCGAATCCGTGCGATAGAAGCCGGATCCGTTGAAGGTCACGCCGATCGAGCCGTACTGCTTGCGCAGTGCTCCGGCGCATTCGGGGCAGACGGTGAGGGCATCGTCCGAGAAGCTCTGGACGGCGTCGAAGGCGTGCGCGCAGGACGTGCACGCATAGGCGTAGGTGGGCATGTTCTTCTCGGGATCGCTCAGTGCCGCGCGTGCGGCAGGGTGATGGTGCGGGTCGGAGTCACGAAGCCGTCGAGCGGCTGATCGTGGAGCTCGCGGGGGAGGGAGTCGAAGACCTCGGAATCGTAGGTCACGGCATACACGGGCGGGCACTTCTGCATCGACCCGATGGTCTTGTCGAAGTAGCCGCGTCCCCAGCCCAGGCGCACGCCGTCGGTGGAGACGGCGGCCGCCGGGATGATCATGAGGTCGACGTCGTTGACGGCGATGGGCCCGAGGACTTCCCCGGTGGGCTCGGGGAGCCCGTAGAGCCCGACGGAGATCTCATCGGTGTCGTCGGCGACGGCCCAGTCGAGGAGGCCGTCGGCGCGGGTGATGGGCAGCAGGACCCGGACGCCGCGGCGCACGGCCCGTGTGACGAAGTCGAGCGTGCCGGGCTCGGTCGTCGTCGACAGGAAGCAGGAGATCGAGCGGGCATCGTGCTGTGCGATGAGCGCATCGAGCTGTTCGCCGACGCCGGATGCCGCGCTTTCGCGCTGGCTTTCCGAGAGGAGGTGACGCCGTTCGCGCAGCTCTGCGCGCAGGGCGCGCTTCTGCTCGGTGAGTCCGGTCGACATGCCCTCGAGTCTACGTGCCGTTCTGGCGGGGGTGCCTACTAAGCTGGCCCCATGGGAAAGCAGTCGATGAAGGCGGTCATTCCGGCGGCGGGCCTGGGGACCCGGTTCCTGCCGGCCACGAAGGCGATGCCGAAGGAGATGCTCCCGGTCGTCGACAAGCCGGCGATCCAGTACGTCGTCGAAGAGGCCGCCGCGGCCGGTATCGATGACATCCTCGTGATCATCGGCCGCAACAAGAACGCCATCTCGAATCACTTCGACTCGGTCCCCGAGCTCGAGGTGAAGCTCACGGAGAAGGGCGACATGGGGCGCCTGGAGCGCGTCATGAAGTCGAGTGATCTCGCCGACATCCACTATCTCCGCCAGGGAGAGCCCAAGGGCCTCGGCCACGCGGTGCTGCGCGCGAAGACGCACGTCGGCGACAGTTCGTTCGTCGTGATGCTCGGCGATGACCTCATCGATGAGCGCGATGCGCTGATCACGACGATGATGGAGCAGCACGAGCGCACGGGCGCGACGGTCGTGGCTCTCATGGAGGTCGACCCCTCGCAGATCCACATGTACGGCGCCGCGGCGGTCGAGGCGACGGATGACGGCGATGTCGTGCGTGTCACGGGCCTCGTCGAGAAGCCCGCGCAGGAAGATGCGCCGTCGAACCTCGCGGTCATCGGCCGCTACGTGCTGCCGCCGGCGGTGTTCCCGATCCTCGAGCGCACCGAGCCCGGCAAGGGTGGCGAGATCCAGCTGACGGATGCTCTTCAGGAGCTCGCCGCTGACGAGACCGGCCCCGGCGTCGTCGGTGTGATCTTCCGCGGCCGCCGCTACGACACGGGCGACCGCGTCGACTACATCAAGGCGATCGTGCAGCTCGCGGCGGACCGCGATGACCTGGGCCCCGAGCTGCGCCCCTGGCTGAAGGAGTTCGGCGAGCGCCTGTGAGCGCGCGTCCGGACTGCGGATGAGGATGGACCTCATGCAGGAGTACCGGCACGGTCCGATCGAGCTTCGTCTCATCCGCACGCGGGATGCGCGCATCCTGCAGCACGAGCTCCTGCAGAACAGGTCCTGGCTGCAGAGGTGGGAGGCGACGCTCCCGAACGCTTCGGCGTCGTTCGATATGCGGGTCAGCATCCGGCGTCTTCTCCAGCAGTACCGCGAGGGCGGCGGATACCCGTTCGTGATGCTGTACGACGGCGAGATCGCTGGACAGCTGAACATCTGGGGCGTCTCGCGCGGATCGCTGTGCGCGGCGACGATCGGGTACTGGGTCAGCGAGCGCTTCGCCGGCAAGGGCATCACTCCCACGGCCGTGGCGCTGGCCACGGACGCCGCATTCCGACAGTTCGGTCTGCACCGCATGGAGATCTGCATCCGCCCCGAGAACGCGGCGAGCCTGCGCGTGGTGGAGAAGCTCGGCTTCCGTTACGAGGGACTGCGCCATCGATACATTCATATCGATGGGGACTGGCGAGATCATTATGCTTTTGCACTGAACGCGGAGGACGTGCCGCGTGGCGTCCTGAGACGCTGGGTGAGCGGCGAGGTTCCGGTCGATGCGACCACTATTCCGCCGGCGGATCGTCTGCAGATCTGAGATTCGAAACTTTGGGGCGGCGACACGCGCTGAGCGTGTAGGTGCCGCGGGCGGGTGTCGAATAGCGTGGACCCTATGAACGGGCCGGTGCTGAGTGGGGGCGTCATCGTCCTCGTCGCGGTGCTGCTCTGGATGCTCTATCTGCTGCCCTCGTGGCGCGGACGGTATCAGTACCATGCCTCGGAACGGAACGCCGTTCGCCTCAATCAGGCGCTGCGTGTGCTCGCTGAGACGAGCGAGACCCCCGACGAGGTGCGCCTCGAGCTCAGCGCGCGCACCGCTTATGCGCAGCAGAAGCTCGCGAAGCGACTGCAGTCGGAGAAGGAAGCGGGTGAACTCGTGCGTCTACGGGCCGAGCTTGCGGCGACGCGTGCCGATCCGATTCTGCGTCAGGCGAGGGCCCGTCGGCGTGTTCGACTGTCGGCGACCATCGTGCTGCTTTCCGGGCTCATCATCTCCGGGCTCGGAATCTGGCAGGTCGTCGCCACAGGCGTCTCTGCGGCGCTGTGGATCGGCGGGGCGCTCGTCGTCGTCGGCCTGATGACGCTGCAGAAGATGGCGGCCGTGGCCCGCAGGGCTGCGCGGCGCCGGGTAGCTGCGCCGGTCGCTGCGCCGGCCAAGCCTCGTATCGCGCCGCCCCTGCACGATCAGGGGCCTGCCGTGTGGACGCCGCGCCCGCTGCCGGAGCCGATGGTGTCGGTCAGCGGTTCTCTCGCCCAGACGGCTCAGGCCGAGATCGAGGCGCAGCAGGAGCTGCGCCGGGCAGAGCGCATCGCCGCCCTGCGTGAACGTGCCGAGCAGATGGCGCCGCCCGCTCCGGTGCAGCTGCCCGCAGCCCAGGAGGAAGCGTCCCCCTATGCTCGCATGGGGATCGTCGATGACCGGGAGATCGAGGAGCACGTGCGTGCGCTTCTCAATCGCCGGGCGATCGGATGATGCGCACCTCGGCGTGTCGGACCTTTCAGGCGTGATAATCTAACTGAGGTTCACGGGCCTATGGCGCAGTTGGTAGCGCGCCTCGTTCGCATCGAGGAGGTCAGGGGTTCGAATCCCCTTAGGTCCACCGTGAAATGTCTTCAGACATCAGTCAGGTGAGGCCCCGTTATCGGGGCCTCACCTTTTTTATCGCCCCGTTGAGGAATATTCGGTCATGGACGCAGTACGACGCACTCTTGCGATTCTCGGCACGATTCTGGTGAGCGACGCTCTGCTCAGCGGCTGCGCTCCGGCACAGCCGCAGACGGATCCGGTTGTGATGGCATCCATCCAGGGAATCCTGGGGAATGCCCAGGCCCAGAACGATCTCGAAGCCATCGCGGCGCTGGAGGATCTCGTCGTGACCCGCGCCGAGGTCGATGAGGCTGCCGAGCGGATGCGCGCCTGCTGGAGCGATGCCGGCCTGAGGCTGGACGAGCACGGGCCGAACCCGCTTGATGGCTGGTGGCCCGAGATCGATGTCTTCTGGGACGACATGGACGAGGAGGAGGGGCTGGCGCTGTCGCGTGATTGCCAGGACCGCTACTTCCTCAACATCTCTTCCGCGTACCGACTTTCGGGAATGGACGAGATCGCGGAGGACGTTCTGCCCGATCTGCTCGCCTGCGTCGAAAGACGCGACGTGGAGGTCCCGGCGGGTGCCGCGAACCTCGGCGATCTCCTTCCCGAGGGGCCGGACGACCCCGCGTTCGAGATCGTGCGGGCGTGCGCTGATACTGCCGTGTACGCGAACGGCTACGCGGCGTACTCGATCACCCTGATCTGATCAAGCGGGGCCGGCGTCGGCGATGATCTGCGCGACATCCTCAGCATCGAAGTGGAAGACGACGTCGTCGGGGGATGGGCGCTCGATGAACGGCACGATGCGCACGTTCGCGTCTTCGATCGTGATGACGGATCCGCCGAATGCGTTGATCGAGGACTCCTCGGCGGGGTCGGCGAACGCCCGGGAGATGTTCGTCACGCCGGGGGCGACGGTCACCGGAACGCCGGAGACGAACTCGGTGATCGGCAGGTGGTAGTGCCCCGAGAGCACGACGCGCACATCCGAATCGCGCAGGATGCCGATGAGTGCGCGCCCGTGCGCATCATCGAGCGCGAGCGCCTGCAGCAGGTGCGTCTGGGCGCGCACCGGCGGATGGTGCACGACCACGATCGTGCCATTCTTCGCCCGCGTCTCGAGGGCCGTGTGCAGGTGGGCGAACTGCTCCTCATCGACAGCTCCGTACCCGGCGCCGGGTACGGAGCTGTCGAGGACGATCACCCGCCACCCGTCGTGTTCGGCGACCGAGAACACGGGGCGGTGCGGGTCGGTTCCCGGCAGCAGCTGCTCACCGGCATCCGGCTGCCCGCCACCGAGCACTCTCCGGAAGGAATCGCGCACGTCATGGTTCCCCATCGCGAAGACGGTGCGGGCTCCGTGCTCGGCCGCCCAGGGGATGACGGCATCCCGGATGCGCTCGTAGGACGCCACGGAACCGTCCTCGGAGACGTCGCCGGAGATGACGACGAGGTCGAACGGCAGGTGCGCGACGTGGGCCAGGGCGAGACGCAGGTGCTCGGCGGTGTCGACGACGCCGTAGTGCAGGCTCCCGTCGCCCGAGAAATGGGTGTCGCTGAGGTGCAGGATGCGCAGAGCGGTCATCTGACCATTGTGGAGGATCCTCAGCCGAGGAGAAGCGTTGCCGCCATGAGCACGGGGATGCAGCCGATGGTGGTGATGAAGACCGTGTCGCGGGAAATGCTCTCGCCGATGTCGTAGCGCTGGGAGTAGTTGAAGACGTTCTGCGCGGTCGGAAGCGCTGCGAGCACGACGACGATCAGCACCTCATGCGGCGAGAGGTCGAAGACGAATTGCGCCGCGGCCCAGGCGAGCAGGGGCATGACGAGCAGCTTCAGCGTGCTCGCCAGCAGCACATCGCGGCGGTGTCCGGCGGTGCCGAGCACCTTCTGCCCGTGCAGGGAGATGCCGTAGCTGATCAACAGCACCGGCACGCAGGCGTTCGCCAGCAGGGTCGCCGGTTCCATGACCAGCGGCGGGAGCTCGACGTCGAGCACAGCAACGAGGGTGCCCAGCGCGGATCCGATGATGATCGGATTGCTCAGCGTGCGCAGGATGAGCCGTCCCGGTGACGATCGCCCTCCCGTGACGGTGTCGAAGATCGCGAGGGAGATCGGTGTGAACACGAGCAGCTGCATGAGGATCACGGGCGCGGGGTAGGCGGCGCTGCCCAGGAGATAGAGGGAGAGCGGAATGCCGATGTTGTTCGAGTTGACCTGGCCGGCAGAAAGCGAGCCGATCAGCATCTCGCCGACCGGTCGCTTCCAGACGAGGCGAGCGATGAGCGCATGTGCGCTGATCACGACGACGGCGGCGATCGCCGATACGGGCAGCAGCGCGGAGAAGAGCATGGATGCATCGGACGCTGCCAGAACGGTGAACAGGAGGAACGGCGACAGCACGAAGAAGGTCAAGCGGCTGAGGACGTGCCGTGCGTGCGGTCCGAGGAGATCGATGCGCCCGAGGATGTAGCCGACGGCGATCGCGAGCCCGACAACGGCGAATCCAGTGAGTGTGTCGAGCATCCTTCGAGCGTATCGCTCGGTGGGCATGCTCTGAGACTCGGCATTCGTCCGCCGAATTTTTGTATCCTGACCGGGAATTTGACTTCGTTGGGGAACGGGCTATGGTCGGTGATTGCACCGCCAGCCGAAAGAAGGGGAAGCGATGTCGGGTAAGACGCCCACCGCACGAGTTCAGAAGAAGACCGCGAAGTCGTCGCTCAAGGAGAAGCGCGCGGCCAAGCGTGCCAAGCAGGAGCCGGAGACATTCCTCAAGCCACGCAAGGGCGCGTGACGGTCGAGGAATGATCCGGCTCCACGGGTGCGGGGCGTCGCGGGCGGGTGGCTCGCGGCGCCCCTGTCACGTCACCGGCAGACGGAGCACGACGACGCTTCCCGAGCCTTCTGCCGAGCGCATGGAGACGGCGCCGCCGTGGCGCGAGACAACGGTCGATACGAGCGTCAGTCCGAGCCCCGACCCGGTGACATCGCGCGCATTGCTCGCGCGGGCGAGCTCATCGAAGACGTGGGGCAGATCGACACTCGGGATTCCGCGACCTGTGTCGGCGAACTCGAGGATGGCGTCGCCGTCCTCTTCTCGCAGGCGAACCTCGATGGGGCCGTCGACGGAGTACTTCACGGCATTGCCGAGCACGTTGTCGATCGCCAGGGAGATGAGGTCCATATCCGCCTGCACCGGAGGGATCGGCCAGGGCACGCGCGTCGCCGACAGCTGAATCCGGGCGCCTGCAGCCGGATCGCGGTGCCGGACCGCGTCGATGGCTTCCTGCACGAGCAGTTCGAGATCGACGCTCTCCCGTTCGATCGGAATGGTCTCCAGCTCCGCGAGCTTGCGCAGATCACGCACGAGGCCGCTGAGCTTGCGCGCCTGCGCATCGACCGTGATCCAGTCGGCGTCCTCGCGGCCGGCCGCGGTGGCGAGGATCGCGGTCAGCGGATTCTTCAACTCGTGATCCAGACGCGCGAGGAAACGGCGATGCGACTCGCGTTCGAGGGCCGCTCCGCTCTCTCGCCCCTGCGGCTCGGCGGCCTGAACACGGTGCTGGGTGCGCCGGCGACGGGATCGGATCAGGGCGATGACGCCGACGACGGCGCTGACGATCAGTCCGGCAACGGCGATGACCGCGGGAATAGTCATCGACACGATGAGCGAGCGGCGCTCGCCGAGGAGAAGAAGGATGCCGGAGACCACGGCACCCAGGACGAGCGGCGCCGCGATGACGGCGGTCGTTATGAGCGTGCGCCGGGTCTGTGCGGTCATGCGGCACTCACGGCGGCCACGAATCGGTAACCGAGGCCGGGGGCCGTGTCGATGTACTCCGGCGCCGCGGCGTCGTCCGCGAGCACCCGCCGCAGCTCGGCGATCCGGTGGTCGACGGCACGGCTGGTGCTGGCGAAGTCGAATCCCCACAGGGCCGAGAGCAGGCGGTCTCGGGTCAGCGCCTCCTGCGGATGCGTCATCAGATATTCGAGCAGCGTGAAGGCCTTCGGAGTGAGTGTCAGCTCGTCCTCTCCCCGCCATGCTCGCCGTGCTGTTCTGTCGACGACAAGGTTCTTCGCCCGCAGCCGGGTCGCTGCGGGAAGAGGCTGCGAGCACTGGGATACGCGGCGCAGCACCGCGCGCACCCGGGAGATCAGCTCCTGAGGATCGAACGGCTTGTTGAGGTAGTCGTCGGCGCCCTCATCGAGGGCGGCGCTGCGCTCCCAGGACTCGCCGACCTGGGTGAGCAGGATCACCGGCATCCAGAGATCCCGTTCGCGCAGGCGGCGAACGAACTCCCTGCCGTCCATGTGCGGCATCATCACATCGCTGATGACGAGGTCTGGCGCCTGGGCGGTGACGGCCTCGAGCCCTGTCCGCCCGTCGCCGGCGACCTGCACGTCATAACCGCTGCGCTCGAGGAATCCGCTGAGGGCCGTGGTGATGGCGGCGTCGTCGTCGACGAGCAGCAGGCGGGGCCGATCGGATGCCATGGGTCAGCCAGCGAGGAGCACGTTGCCCGAGCCGGAGTCATCGACGGTCGGGGTCGCGCCCAGCCAGAACACCTCGAGCCCGGAGCCGGTGACGTTCAGGGTCTCGACGCCGTCGACGAAGGTCACGCTGCCCGAGCCTCCGACGTCGAGCGTGCCGACCTGGCCGGCGACGACGACGGCACCGATGACGTCGAGCACGAGGTGCTCGCAGTCTCCGTCGACGTGCACGTTCTGACCGGTCTCGGCGGCGCCGAGCACGAGCTCGCCGTTGCAGGTGACCCTCTTGGTCGCCGCGGCGATCGACTGATCGCGGACTTCGGCGCTTGTCTCGCTCCAATCGGTGGAGACAGCGGCGCTTGCGCCGGTGTCCTCCTCGTCTGCGTCATCGACACTCGTGGTGTCGGACGTCTCGGCGGGCTCCTCGACGAGCGCCTCGTCGACGACGGACTCTTCGGGTTCGGTGACCGAGACGGCGCAGCCGGTGAGGGCTGCGAGCAGGATACCGGCGGATGCGACGGCGGACAGCGTGCGGATACGGGTGCGGTTCATGATTCTCTTCTTGTCGTCAGTGGTTTCGTCAGAACGTGGCCGGGATGAAGATCTCGACGCGGCGGTTCAGCTGGCGTCCGGCCGGGTTGTCCCGGCCGTCGATCTCGTTGGCGGCCACGGGGAGGGACTCGCCATAGCCCTCGGCGGTCAGATCGCTGGGAACACCGGCCTTCTCGAGGGCAGCGACGACGGATGCCGCACGCTGCTCGGACAGCGTCTGGTTCTCATCGTCGGAGCCGATCGCGTCGGTGTGGCCGGAGACGGTCGCCGCCTCGATCTCATAGGTGCTCAGAACCTGGGCCACGGTCTCGAGTGTGCGGGCGGCATCGGAGCGGACATCGCTGCGCGCGAAGTCGAACAGCACGCCGTCCTGGAAATTGATGAGCGTCCCGCACGAGGTGATGGGCTGGAGGGCGGACAGCGGGGGGGAACACGCCGAGTTCGGGAACGGGACCGATCGGTTCGACCTCGATCTCGATGCCGTTGACGAGACCCGTGCCGTCGCCGTAGTTCTGAATCGTTCCATCGGGGCCGGTGAAGTTTCCGGAGCCATCACCGTAGAGATAGGCGGTGCCGCTGCCGGAGGAGACGCGGCCGCCGTCCTCGCATCGGGCGGAGGAGACGGTCACGCCCGGGATCGCGCCGAAATCATCGCGCACATCGATCGTGAACCCGGAAGTGCTGGCGTCGAGCAGGCTGAGGTCGGGCAGCACGAACAGGGGGACGGGCGGGAACTGGCCGACGTCGTAGCCGGGAACCGTGGGGGAGTCCCTCTGCAACGGCGGACTGGGAGGGCGAGGCCTTCTCGGCCGGTCCTGACTCGGCTTCGGACACTGCTGCGGAGCATCCGGTGGTCGCAGTGGTGAGGGCGAGCGCGGCGCCGGCGATGCTCAGCAGGTGACGTGTGCGGGTTCTCATGAACACAAGATTATCGATCCGGTGTCGCGTCCTTGTCGTCGGGCTGTCGCAATCCTGCGACAGCCCGACGGTCACGGGAAGAGGCGCTGAGCCAACACGGTCGCGGTCTCCTCGATCGCCTCCGCTGCGGCATCCGCCTCGAGGGCCCGGGAGGACTCCCAGGTGCTCGCGACGGCAGCGAGGGGCCATCCGGCGGCGTCCCGAACCGCGACGCCGATCGACCGCGCGCCCTCCGTCACCTCACCGTCCTCCGATGCGTATCCCGCCTGACGGATGCCGCGCAGCAGCTCGCGCAGCGCCGCCGGCGTCGCAGGTCCCCGGCCGGTGCGGGTGGCGAAGGCCGAGGCATCCGGGTACAGCGCCCGCACCTGCTCGCGGGGGAGCGCTGCGAGCATGGCGCGTCCGGTCGCGGTGAGGTGGGCGGGCAATCGCACCCCCACATCGGTGACGAGCGCCGGGCGGCGGGGCGCGCGCTCCTCGACGATGTAGACGACGTCGGAGCCGCTGAGCACCGCCAGATGCGTGCTCTCGCCGAGCCGGTCGGCGAGGGCTGAGACGAGCGGACGGCCAAGGCGGGCGAGCGGCTGCTGGCGGGCGAAGCCGCCGGCGAGCTCGGAGGCGCTCGCGCCGAGCATCCATCGGCGCTCCTCCGGCAGGTGCAGCACGAACCCGTGAGCGGCGAGGGTGTTGAGCAGGTGGTGCACGCTCGAGCGGGGGATCCCGAGTGCTCGAGCGATGGCGGCCGCGGCCACTGGGCCGGGGCGTGCGGCCATGTGCCGCAGGATGCGCAGGGTCTGGTCGGCGGCGGGCACCTGCACCTTCGCAGGACTGTCTGGGATCACAGACACAGGATGCCACGCGGGCCTGTTTCCGGCCATCCCCGAGGTGTGGAATCAGACCATGACCGCTCTTTCGCCCGTGCGCATCGGGACCGCGCCCCTGGACAGGGTATCCGTCGTCGCCGTCGCCCGCCATCGCGCACCCGTCGAGATCGACGCTGCTGCCCTCGATGCGATGGCCGAGTCACGGGGACTCATCGAGGCGCTCGCCGCCGACCCGCATCCGCACTACGGCGTCTCGACCGGGTTCGGCGCGCTCGCGACGACGTTCATCGCCGCCGACCGCCGCCGCCAGCTGCAGGCGAGCCTGATCCGTTCGCACGCCGCCGGAACCGGAACGGAAATCGAGACCGAGGTGGTGCGCGCCCTGCAGCTGCTGCGCCTGCAGGCCCTCGCCACCGGTCGCACCGGGGTGCGCCCGGTCGTCGCGCAGACGTACGCGGCCATGCTGAATGCGCGCATCACGCCGATCGTGCGCGAGTACGGTTCGCTCGGATGCTCCGGAGACCTCGCGCCCCTCGCCCACATCGCACTCGCCGCGCTGGGGGAGGGCGATGTTCGTGTCGCATCCGATGCCGTGGTGCCGGCATCCGTCGCGCTCGCCGAGGCAGGCATCGCCCCGCTCGTGCTCGAGGAGAAGGAGGGCCTCGCCCTCATCAACGGCACCGACGGCATGCTCGGGATGCTCGTGCTCGCCCTGCACGACCTCGAGAACCTACTGACCGCCGCAGATATTGGCGCGGCGATGTCGGTGGAGAGCCAGCTCGGCACGGATGCCGTGTTCGCCGCCGACCTCATGGCGCTGCGCCCGCAGCTCGGGCAGACCGCATCCGCCGCGCACCTGCGAGCTCTCCTCGCCGGGTCCCCGATGATCGCCAGTCACCGGGGTCCGGAGGACGGTCGGGTGCAGGACGCCTATTCTCTGCGGTGCGCGCCGCAGGTGCACGGCGCAGCGCGCGACACGATCGCGCACGCCTCCGCAGTGACGGCGCGCGAGCTGGCGAGCGTGATCGACAACCCCGTCGTGACAGTCGACGGACGCATCGAGTCGAACGGCAACTTCCACGGGGCGCCGGTGGCGGCGGTTCTCGACTTCCTCGCGATCTCGGTCGCCGACGTCGCTTCGGTCTCGGAGCGGCGCACCGATCGGGCGTTGGACCCTGCCCGCAACCGGGGCCTTCCGCCGTTCCTGGCCGATGAGGTGGGTGTGGACTCGGGGCTTATGATCGCTCAGTACTCTGCCGCGGGCATCGTGTCGGAGTTGAAGAGGCTGGCGGTGCCGGCATCTGTCGACTCCATCCCGTCATCGGCCATGCAGGAGGATCACGTCTCGATGGGATGGGCGGCGGCGCGTAAGCTTCGCCGGGCGATCGACGGGCTCGCGCGCGTGCTCGCGATCGAGCTCATCACCGCGGCGCGGGCCCTCGATCTGCGCGCGCCGCTGCAGCCGGGGCCGGCGACCGGTGCGGTGCGCGATCTCGTGCGCACCGTGGCGGGCCCGCCCGGGCCCGACCGGTTCCTGTCGCCCGAGATCGAGGCCGTGACTGTCCTGGTCCGCTCGGGCGAGATCGCCCGCATCGCAGAGGAGAGCGCCGATGTCTGAAACACCGTCCGAGATCCGTCACGGCATCCGGGCCGCACGTGGCGCCGAGTGCACGGCGCGCAGCTGGGGTGCGGAGGCCGCCAAGCGGATGCTGATGAACAATCTCGATCCCGAGGTCGCCGAGCATCCGGAGGATCTCGTCGTCTACGGCGGCACCGGACGGGCCGTGCGCAGCTGGGCGGCGTACGACGCGATCGTGCGCACCCTCGACGAGCTCGAACCCGATGAGACGCTGCTCGTGCAGTCGGGCAAGCCCGTCGGGGTGTTCCGCACGCACGAGTGGGCGCCACGGGTGCTCATCGCCAACTCGAACCTCGTCGGCGACTGGGCGACGTGGCCGGAGTTCCGCCGGCTCGAGGGGCTCGGGCTGACGATGTACGGGCAGATGACGGCCGGGTCGTGGATCTACATCGGCACGCAGGGCATCCTGCAGGGCACCTACGAGACGTTCGCCGCGGTGGCCCGGTCGCTGGGTAGGGAATCGTTGGCCGGAACGCTCACCCTGACGGGCGGATGCGGGGGCATGGGCGGTGCTCAGCCGCTGGCCGTGACCATGAACGGCGGGGCGGTGATCGTCGTCGACGTCGACGAGACGCGTCTCGCGCGCCGGGTCGCGCACGGGTATCTCGACGAGATGACCGCGGAACTCGACGAGGCCGTCGCGCGGGTGATCGCGGCGAAGGACGCCGGGACGGCGCGGTCCGTGGGGCTCGTGGGCAATGCGGCGGATGTCTTCCCCGAGCTGCTGCGCCGCGGCATCCCGATCGACATCGTCACCGACCAGACCAGTGCGCACGACCCGCTCGCATACCTGCCGCAGGGCATCAGCGTGGCCGGCTGGAAGGCCGCCGCCGAGCGCGACCCGGAGGATTTCACCCGCCGGGCGCGGGAATCGATGGCGGCGCACGTGACCGCGATGGTCGGGTTCCAGGATGCCGGAGCCGCGGTGTTCGACTACGGCAACTCGATCCGACGCGAGGCCGAGCTCGGCGGTTGCGCGCGGGCGTTCGACTTCCCCGGGTTCGTGCCCGCGTACATCCGGCCGCTGTTCGCCGAGGGCAAGGGGCCGTTCCGGTGGGTGGCGCTGTCGGGGGATCCGGCCGACATCGCGGCGACCGACCGCGCGGTCAAGGAGCTGTTCCCCGAGGATCGGGCGCTGCACCGCTGGCTCGACCAGGCTGCTGAGAAGGTGCGGTTCGAGGGGCTGCCGGCGCGCATCTGCTGGCTCGGCTACCAGGAGCGCCATCTGGCCGGGCTGGAGTTCAACGAGATGGTCGCGTCGGGGGAGGTGTCGGCGCCGATCGTCATCGGGCGCGACCATTTGGATGCCGGGTCGGTCGCGTCGCCATATCGGGAGACCGAGGCGATGGCCGACGGATCGGATGCCATTGCCGACTGGCCCCTGCTGAACGCGCTGCTTAACACGGCCTCCGGGGCGTCGTGGGTGTCGCTGCATCACGGCGGCGGGGTCGGGATCGGGCGCAGCATCCACGCCGGGCAGGTCACGGTCGCCGATGGCACGGCGCTCGCCGCGGAGAAGCTCGCGAGGGTGCTCGTGAACGATCCGGGCACCGGCGTTATGCGCCACGTCGACGCGGGATACGAGCGGGCCCGTGAGGTCGCGCGCGAGCGGGGTCTGAAGGTGCCGATGCCATGAGCACGCTGATCACCGGGATCGGTGAGCTGAGCACCTGCACCGATGCGGGCATCCTGCACGACGCCGCCGTGCTCATCGAGGACGGCAGGATCGCGTGGGTCGGCCCATCCGCCGATGCCTCGCCCGTCCCCACCGTCATCGACGCCGCCGGCCGCGCCCTGATCCCCGGTTTCGTCGACAGCCACAGCCACCTCGTCTTCGCGGGCGACCGCGCGGCCGAGTTCGAAGCGCGGATGGCGGGCGAGAGGTATGCCGCCGGCGGCATCCGCTCGACGGTCGCCGCGACGCGGGCGGCGCCGGATGCCGCCCTCCGCGAGCGTCTGGCGGGGTTCATCGCCGAAATGCGGTCCCAGGGCACGACGACGGTCGAGATCAAGAGCGGCTACGGGCTCGACGTCGACACCGAGAGGCGGCTGGTGCGCCTGGCCGCCGAGGTCACCGACGAGGTCACATTCCTCGGCGCGCATGTGGTGCCGACGGAGTTCGCGGATGCTCCGGATGCCTACGTCGATCTCGTCATCGGCCCGATGCTCGACGCGTGCGCGGCGGATGCGCGGTGGATCGATGTGTTCTGCGAGGAAGGCGCGTTCACCGTCGAGCAGTCGCGCCGTGTTCTCGAGGCGGGGATCGCTCGGGGCCTCATGCCGCGGATCCACGCCGGTCAGCTCGGCCCGGGGGAGGGTGTGCGGCTCGCGGTCGAGCTCGGCGCGGCATCCGTCGATCATGGGACGTACCTGAGCGATGCGGACGTGGCGGCGCTCGCGGCATCCGACACGGTGCTGACGCTGCTGCCGGGGGTGGAGTTCTCGACGCGGCAGCCGTATCCGGATGCCCGCCGTCTGATCGACTCGGGCGTCACCGTGGCGATCGCCTGCGACACGAATCCCGGTTCGAGCTTCACCTCGTCGATGCCGTTCTGCATCGCTCTCGCGGTGCGCGAGATGGGCATGACGCCGGCCGAGGCGCTGCGGGCGGCGACGGCCGGTGGGGCGCGGGCGCTGCGCCGGGACGACATCGGCGTGATCGCGGTCGGAGCGCGCGCGGACCTCGTCCTGCTCGATGCACCGAGCCACGTGCACCTGTCTTACCGGCCCGGCGTTCCGCTCGTGCACAGCGTCTGGAAGGACGGGGTGCTCGTCGCGAGCCGCGCGTGATCAGCCGCGGGTGGCGAGACCCGCGAGCAGCTCCAGCACGCACAGGGCGGCGAGCCGGACGGTGCGCTCGTCCTCGGCATCCGCTGTGGCATCGACCTCGGCGATGTCGGCACTGACGACCCGGGCATCCGTCGCCACGGCACGCGTCAGCGCACGCAGCTCGTGCGCGGCCAGCCCGCCGGGAACGCTCGCCGGGCATCCCGGGGCGACGGACCGATCGCAGACGTCGACATCGATGTCGAGATGGATGCGTGCGGCGGGCCCAGACCCCGCGATCTCCAACGCCTGAGCAACAGCATCCGCGACTCCGCGCCGACGCACCTCATCGAGCGTGATCACCCGGATGCCCAGCGCGGCCGCCCGTCGCGCGTAGGTTGCGGAGTTCGCGAAGTCGGCGATCCCGATCTGCACGATCCGTGAAGGATCGATGGGCGTCGTCCCGGATGCCCCGGTCGGGGCATCCTCGATCAACCGGCGCACCGGTGAACCGTTGGAGACGCCATCGCGCAGATCGAAGTGCGCGTCGAACGTGATGAGCCCGGTCGCGGCCGCGCCGAGCGCGACCGGATAGGTCAGAGAGTTGTCGCCTCCGAGGGCGATCACGAAAGCCGGCAGGCATTCCCGCACCCGAGCGATCACTGCGGCGTGGCCGGCATCGCCGTCCGGGTCGACGATGTCGCCGGCATCCGCGATGCGCAGCATCTCGTCGAGATCCATCGCCTGCGGTCCCATCACCGCGGCGCTGTATCGCCTCAGCGCCGCCCGCACGGCGGCAGGCGTTTCAGCTGCACCGGTCGGGGAGAGCGACGTGCGCCAGGTCGGCACCCCGAGCAGCACCGCATCCACCTCTCCGTCGAACGCGGGCCACGCCCCCGCACGCGGCCACAGATCATCGTGCGAGAGGCCCACGTCACACTCCCGGGATCAGCGCGTGGGCGAGGGTGAAGATCGCGAGCCCGGCGAGGCCCCCGACCACGGTGCCGTTCAGGCGGATGTACTGCAGGTCGCGCCCGACCATCAGCTCGATCTTCTCTGTCGTCTCGGCCGGATCCCACCGCTCGACGGTGTCGGTGATGATCGAGGCGATGTCGTGGCGGTAGCGGTCGACGACGAACACCGCGGCATCCGACACCCACGTGTCGACACGGTTCTGCAGCGAAGCATCCGTCGTCAGCCGCTCGCCCACTTCGATCAGCGCCTGCACGGCCCGCACCCTCAGACCGCTCGCAGGATCTGCGAGGGAGACGATGAGTCCGTTCTTCGCCGTGTTCCAGGCATCCGCGGCGAGGCTCGCGACGCGCGGGCTGTCGAACAGGCCCGACTTCGCATTCTCGAGCTTCGCGCGGGTGGCCGGGTCGTTCTGCAGGTTATCGGCCAGGCGGGCGAGGTAGCCGTCGATCGCGATGCGGGCCGGATGCTGCGGGTCGGCCTGAACGGCGCGGGCGAATTTGACCGCCTCGTGGTAGACCGTGTCATCGACGAGGCGATGCGCGAGCCGCGGCACCCACGACGGCAGACGCCGCGAGACGAGCCCGGCGAACGCCTCGCCGTTGGCGTCGAGCCAGGTGGCGATGTTGTCGACGGCGAGGTCGACGGCGCCGTGATGGGCGTCCGCCTCGACGATCCGTGCGAGCCAGGCGCCGGCGGGCGGACCCCATTCCGGATCGACGAGGTGCTCGCGGGCGAGGTCGCTGATCAGATCGCGCACATCGTCGTCGCTGAGGGCGTTCAGCACCGCGGTCGCGATCGTCGCGCCCTCGGCGGCGACCCGCTCGGCATGGGCTGGCTGCTGCAGCCACTCACCGGCGCGTTCTGCGATCGCGGTCGAGGAGAGCTTTGTGCGTACGACATCGGAGGCGAGGAAGTTCGTCTCGACGAACTCGCCGAGGCTGCGGCCGATCTCATCCTTGCGGTTCGGGATGATCGCCGTATGAGGGATCGGCAGCCCCAGCGGGCGTCGGAACAGCGCGGTGACCGCGAACCAGTCCGCGAGAGCACCGACCATGCCGCCCTCCGCAGCGGCCCGCACATACCCGAGCCCCGGATACCTGCCCTGCAGGGCGAACGCGATGACGAACACGATCGCCATCAGGACCAGCGCGCCCAGCGCGATCGCCTTCATCGTGCGCAGCGCGCGCAGGCGCGACTGATCGGCGGGGGAGAGCAGAGCCATCGGTGTGCGCGGCATGGGGCCATCCTCGCACGGGCACCCGCGGTAGCCTCGGATCATGCTCGAAGACATCAAGAAGCGTGCTCTGCACCGCACCAGCATCCTCGAAGGACAGCTGCGGGGCATCGCGCGGATGATCGAGAGCGAGGAGTACTGCATGGACATCATCACGCAGTCCCGGGCCATCCAGCGCTCGCTCGCCTCCCTCGACCGGCTGCTGCTCGAGAACCACCTGCGCACGCACATCACCCACATGATCGAGCACGGTGGAGAGCAGCGCGATCAGGCGGTCGAAGAACTGCTCAAGGCCTTCGACGTCGAGAAGAAGTAGCGCCTCAGCCCTCGACCGGTCCCAGCAGTGCGGCAGCCGCCGCGGCGTGCGCGGACTCGGGATCGGACGGGTGGAACATCCCCGCCAGAACGTCGCGGTAGAGGCGCGAGAGCTCGTTGGAGGAGAAGTACGATCCGCCGCCGCACGCGAGGACGGCCTGGTCGACGACGTGCTTCGCCATCGTGACCGCGCGGTGCTTCGTGCCCGACAGCAGCGTGAACCAGCGAGCGCCGTGGTCGGCGCGGGCGTCGACGTCGCGGGCGAGGGCGGCGATCTGCGGAGGCAGGGCGTCATAGGCGAGGCCCATGTCGGCGATGCGCCAGCGGATGTCGGGATCCTGCGCGTAGGAGCGCCCCGTCTTCTTCGACGTGCGCTTCGTGACGGTCGAGGTCGCGAGATCGAGCGCACGGCGGGCGATGCCGGTGTAGACGGAAGCCAGCAGCAGCTCGAAAACGCTGAAGATCCCGAAGATGATCGGGTCGGGGGAGGGGCCCGGATCGATCCGGCGCACGACGTGCTCCGCTGCGGCGACGGCACCGTCGAGACGCGTCGTGCGGCTCTGCGTTCCCCGCATACCGAGGGTGTCCCAGTCGTCGCTCGTGATCACGGCATCCGTCCGCTCCACGAAGGCGAAGACCAGTTTCGGGGCATCCGGCGAGGTGGTGTCGAGGCCGTGCAGCCCCAGCTTCGTCCACACCGGCGCGAGCGAGGTGAAGATCTTCGTGCCGGTGAACGCATAACCGCCATCGGCGGCGGGCACGGCATCCGTATCACTGCCGAAGAGCACGAGGTCGTTGCCGCCCTCGCTGATCCCGAAGGCGAAGACGTCGCCGGCGACGGCGCCGTCCTGCACGAACTCGAGTCCTGGGACGCCGCGATCGCTGAAGACCTTCGCGACGCCGGTCCAGACGAGGTGCATGTTGATCGCGAGGGCGGTGGCGGGGGACGCCGTCGCCAGACGCTGCTGAAGCACCGCCGCCTGCTCGAGTCCGAGGCCCGCGCCGCCGCGCTCGGTGGGCACGAGGATGCTGAGATACCCGGCCTCCCGCAATTCATCGAGGTCCTGCTGGGGGAAGGTGTTCTCGCGGTCGTGGATCGGTGCGCGCTCGCGGATGGGTGCGAGCAGATCATCGGGCAGGAACACCGAGGAGTCGAAGGTCACGAGAGGGCCTTTCCGAGTTGACGGATGGTTTCTTCGGGCCGATCGCGGTGCGGGGAGTGCCCGGCATCGGCGACAACCGACATGGTGATGAGGGGGTTCGTGTCGAGAACCTGCTGCGCCGTGTCGCCGGTGAACAGACTGTAGACGTCGGGATCGGCGCCGATGATGTGCGTCGGAATCGCCAGTCGCGCAGCCTCCGTGCGCACATCCCAGGGGGCGTTCTGCGCGCTCGTCTGCTCTACGGCCCAGCGGCTCGTGCGCGCCACGGCGTCGATCTTCAACTCGTGATCCTGCGGGTGCCAGTGCGGGTGCTCCTCGCGCACGAGTTCGATGCGGTTGTCGGCGAAGGCCCGCTCCTGGCTGCGTCGGATGATCGAGCTGTCGCGTCCTGCGACGAAGATGGCCGGGTCGATGAGGACGAGCTTCTTCGTCCACTCGGGATCGGATGCCGCGGCGACCGTTGCCGAGGCTCCGCCGAGCGAATGTCCGATGACGGCGTCCCACGAGGCCCCGCGGTCGGGGCGAGTGCCGCGGAGATCGGCGGCGTAGGCGGCGATCGAATAGTCCTGGGTGCGGGGAGCTGCGCCATGGCCGCGCAGATCGATCGCGACGGCGTGCCACCCGGCATCCGCCATCGCCTCGCCCAGCCGCCACATCAGGGCACCGGAGGAACCGAGCCCGTGAACGAGCAGCGCGGTGCGGGGAGCGAGGGCATCGCCCCAGCGGAGACGGGGCAGCTGTACCGAGGAGGGCATGTGCACAGCTTAGGAAATACGAGGCCGTGGGCTCAGAGCAGCGGCGGCATGTCCGCCGCGATGACGAGAACGCGGGCGGCGGCGCGGTGACCGGCGTCGAGCCGTTCCGCGATCGGGGCATCGGCGAGCGTCGCGGCCAGGAACCCGGCGGCGAAGGCGTCGCCCGCGCCGACCGGTTCGACGACGTCGATCACCGGGGCGGGGACGAAAACCGGTTCGGCATCGCCGACGAATGCGGTGGCGCCGACATCGCCGTCCTTGACGACGAGCAGGGGGCAATCAGGCAGGAACCCGCGGATCTCGGAGGCCGTCGCCGTCGCCCAGATCCGTTCCGCCTCATCGCGGCCGACGAAGACGATATCGGCGGAGCGGGCGAAGTGCGCAAGAGTCTCGGATGCTTCAGCCTCCGGCCACAGGGCGCGGCGGTCGTTGACATCGAAGGAGACCAGTGCACCCGCATCGTGCGCATCCGTGAACAGCTGCTCGACCATGTCCCGGCAGGAAGCGGACAGTGCAGGTGTGATGCCCGTCGTGTGCACGATCCGCATACCCCGCAGACGCTCGGCGCCGAGCGCCCCCGCCGTCATCTGCGAGGCCGCAGAACCTCGACGGTAGTAGTAGGACAGCGACCCCTCGGCTCCGGGATCCTTGAACATGACGTCCGTCGGAGCCGTGGCATCCTGCTCGATCCACAGGTCCACGCCGCGCCGCTCCAATTCCGCGATGACGCGCTCGCCGAAGGGATCCGCACCGAGACGCGACGCCCAGGCGACGCGGCGGCCCGCGGCGGCGAGCCCGGCCGCGACATTGGACTCCGCCCCGGCCAATCCGATCGTCGCGGTCGCGGCCCGGACCAGCGGGTCGGTGATCGGGGTGATGAGAGCCATGCTCTCGCCGACGCACACGACTTCGGGCGCGGAGGGGGCGTTCATGAGGGGATGTTCACTGGTTCGGTGTCGGGGGCGGGGCTGGGATCGCGGTGGCGCAGGTCCGGGAAGGCCCGGACGAAGACCATCGCGACGATGACCCCGACGATAGCGAACAGCGCCGCGGCGAGATAGGCGCCGTGAGCGCTGCCGGTGCCGTCGATGAGGAAACCGGCGATCGCAGACCCGGCCGCTGCACCGATGAGCTGGCCGGTGCCGGCCCAGCCGAACGCCTCGGCCGTTTCGCTGAACTTCACGCTCGCCGTCGTGATCGCGAACAGCACCGCGAGGGCCGGGGCGATGCCGAGACCCGCGATGAAGAGCATCGCCGCCAGCCAGTAGGCGTTCAGCAGGACGAGGGTCAGAGAGAGCCCGATCGTGACGAGCACCATGCGGCGGGCGAGCGCCCAGGGCCCGATGGGGATGTGGCCGAAGGAGAGTCCGCCGATCAGGCTGCCGGCGGCCATGATGCCCAGCACGACGCCCGACTCGATGCTGCCGTGATCGAACGTCGCCACGACGCCGACCTCAACGGCCGAACACGCTCCGATCAGCAGGAAGCCCAGCACTGTCGCCAGCATCACGGGCGGGCGCATCAGAACACGGCCGAAAGCCCGGCGGCTGCGCGGGATGCGCACACGCCCCACTTCGGGGGAGAGGATGAACCAGCTGCAGCCGAGCACGAGGATGATGGCGACGAGCATGAGTCCCTCCGTCGTACCCACCTGCGTCGAGGTGAAGGTGATGACCACGGGGGCGATCACCCAGATGATCTCCTGCAGTGAGGCGTCGAGGGAGAACAGGGGCGTCAGCTGCGAGGAATTGACGAGCTTGGGGTAGATCGTGCGCACGGCGGACTGGATCGGCGGTGTGGAGAGTCCGGCCAGGAGGCCGAAGGCCATGTGCCCGCCCAGATTCAGGGGCAACATCGCCAGCGAGAGGATGGCGAGCGTGCAGATCGCAGCCGTCAGCGTGAGCACACGACGCATTCCCCACGCGCCCATCCAACGGCTCGTGACGGGGCCAGCGACGGCCTGGCCGACCGAGGTCGCTGCGAGCACAAGACCGGCTGCGGCATAGGAGCCGCTCTGCTGCTCCACATGCAGGAGGATCGCCAGCGACGTCATGCCGCTCGGGAAGCGTGCCGTCAGCTGCGCCGCGATCATGCGCCCCACGCCGGGGGTGCGAAGGATGTCTCGATAACCCGCCACGCGACAACGCTACTCGCGCCTGCAGGAGAGCATCGCGTCGCCGCACGGACGACACGCCGAGACACGCCAGAGAGCTCTTTCCACAGGAAAACGGATGTCGGAACCCCCGCGTAGCGTGCAGCCTGTGGATGGATTCTCGAGCAGCTCCGGAGAACCGCGAGATCTCGCGCTTGTGGGGGCGAAGAATCGGTCGGCGAGTTGTGGATGAAAACGTGGAGAACCTGTGTTGTAACAGTGGAGAGCGGTGGAAAACTACACGGATGTAACTACTAGTCCTTGTGGTCACTCCCAATGTCCGTACCTATATGTAGTATTGAAGTCCCGGTGGGGGGTCTGCCGGAAAGTTGAGTTCTGAGGGGTAAGAAATGTCGATCACCGTCTACACCAAGCCTTCCTGTGTGCAGTGCAACGCGACCTATCGTGCCCTGGATGCGAAGGGCATCGAGTACGAGATCCTCGACCTCTCCGAAGACGCCGCAGCGCTCGAGCAGGTCAAGGCCCTCGGCTATATGCAGGCCCCGGTCGTCGTGACCGATGAGGACCACTGGTCGGGCTTCCGCCCCGACAAGATCAGCGAGCTCGCATCGCGCCTGGCGTGATGACCCCGCGCACGGAGACTGTCGAGATGTCAGGGACTGAGGTGAACCATGAGCACCGTCGCAACGGCCACGCCGCTCCTGGTCTTTTTCTCCAGCACCTCCGGTAACACCGCGCGCTTCATCCAGAAACTCGGTCTTCCGGCGCAGCGCATCCCGCTGTACCGGACCGATGAACCTCTTCTCATCGACGAGCCCTTCGTGCTGGTCACGCCGACCTACGGCGGCGGCCAGGGGCGGGGCGAAGAGAAGGGAGCGGTCCCCAAGCAGGTGATCCGCTTCCTCAACGACGAGCGCAACAGGCGCAACATCCGCGGAGTCATCTCCGCAGGAAACACCAACTTCGGCGATGCCTTCTGCCTCGCCGGAGAGATCATCAGCCGCAAGTGCCAGGTGCCGCACTTGTACCGGCTCGAAGTATTCGGCACACAAGACGATGTTGATCGCGTGAGCGACGGATTGGAACGATGGTGGGCACTGCAGTGACCGAGCAGGCGGCTTTCAAGAGCAACCCTGCGTTTGAAGGACTCGACTATCACGCGCTGAACGCGATGCTGAATCTGTACGACGCGGACGGCAAGATCCAGTTCGACGCCGACAAGCGCGCGGCCCAGGAGTACTTCCTGCAGCACGTCAACCAGAACACGGTCTTCTTCCACTCCCTCAAGGAGCGACTGGACTACCTGGTCGAGAAGGAGTACTACGAGGGAGCGCTCATCGAGAAGTACTCGCACGAGTTCATCCAGAAGCTCAACGACTTCGCCTACTCGAAGAAGTTCCGCTTCGAGACCTTCCTCGGCGCGTTCAAGTACTACACGAGCTACACGCTGAAGACCTTCGACGGCAAGCGATACCTCGAGCGCTTCGAGGACCGGGTCGTCATGACCGCCCTCGGCCTCGCCGACGGCGACGAACAGGTCGCGATGGACCTCGTCGAGGAGATCATCTCCGGCCGCTTCCAGCCGGCCACCCCGACCTTCCTCAACGCCGGCAAGGCGCAGCGCGGCGAGCTCGTCAGCTGCTTCCTGCTGCGCATCGAAGACAACATGGAGTCGATCTCCCGCGGCATCAACTCCTCGCTGCAGCTCTCCAAGCGCGGCGGCGGTGTGGCCCTGCTGCTGTCGAACATCCGCGAGTCGGGTGCGCCGATCAAGCAGATCGAGAACCAGTCCAGCGGAATCATCCCGGTCATGAAGCTCCTGGAAGACAGCTTCAGCTACGCGAACCAGCTGGGTGCACGCCAGGGCGCGGGAGCGGTCTACCTGAACGCGCACCACCCCGACATCATGCGCTTCCTCGACACCAAGCGCGAGAACGCCGACGAGAAGATCCGCATCAAGACGCTGTCGCTGGGCGTCGTCGTCCCCGACATCACCTTCGAGCTCGCCAAGAACGGCGAGGACATGTACCTCTTCTCGCCGTACGACGTCGAGAAGGTCTACGGCGTGCCGTTCGGCGACATCTCCGTCACCGAGAAGTACCGCGAGATGGTCGACGACCCGCGCATCAAGAAGACGAAGATCAACGCGCGCGAGTTCTTCCAGACGATCGCCGAGATCCAGTTCGAATCGGGCTACCCGTACATCATGTTCGAGGACACGGTGAACAAGGCGAACCCGATCAAGGGCCGCATCAACATGTCGAACCTGTGCAGTGAGATCCTGCAGGTCAACACGCCCACGACGTACAACGACGACCTGTCGTACGACGTGATCGGCAAGGACATCTCCTGCAACCTCGGTTCGATGAACATCGCCCTCGCGATGGATGGCGCAGACCTCGGCTCCACGGTCGAGACGGCGATCCGCGGTCTCACCGCGGTCAGCGACCAGAGCCACATCTCCTCGGTGCGCTCCATCGAGGACGGCAACGACCGCTCGCACGCCATCGGTCTCGGTCAGATGAACCTGCACGGATACCTCGCCCGCGAGCACGTGCACTACGGGTCCGAAGAGGGCATCGACTTCACGAACATCTACTTCTACACGGTGCTCTACCACGCGCTGCGCGCCTCGAACAAGCTCTCGATCGAGCGCGGTGCGACGTTCGACGGCTTCGAGGACTCGACCTACGCCTCGGGCGAGTTCTTCGACAAGTACATCGAGCAGGAGTGGACCCCCGCGACAGAGAAGGTCGCCGAGCTCTTCGCCGGCCACCACATTCCGACGCAGCAGGACTGGGTCGAGCTGAAGGACAGCGTCCAGAAGCACGGCATCTACAACCAGAACCTGCAGGCCGTGCCGCCGACCGGCTCGATCTCCTACATCAACAACTCGACGTCGTCGATCCACCCGATCGCGTCGAAGGTCGAGATCCGCAAGGAGGGCAAGCTCGGTCGCGTCTACTACCCGGCGCCGTTCATGACGAACGACAACCTGGAGTACTACCAGGACGCGTACGAGATCGGCTACGAGAAGGTCATCGACACGTATGCCGCCGCCACGCAGCACGTCGACCAGGGCCTGTCGCTGACGCTGTTCTTCAAGGACACCGCCACGACCCGCGACATCAACAAGGCGCAGATCTACGCATGGCGCAAGGGCATCAAGACGATCTACTATATCCGTCTGCGTCAGCTCGCACTCGAGGGCACCGACATGACCGAGTGCGTCAGCTGCATGCTGTGATTGACCTCTGATCAGAGATTTTTAGACAGGAAGAATGATGACCCCCGAATCTCTCAAGCTGGTCGACCACGTGCAGGCGATCAACTGGAACCGCATCGAGGATGAGAAGGACCTTGAGGTCTGGAACCGTCTGGTGAACAACTTCTGGCTGCCCGAGAAGGTGCCGCTGTCGAACGACGTGCAGTCGTGGAACACGCTCACCGCCGAAGAGCAGCTGCTCACGATGCGCGTGTTCACCGGTCTGACGTTGCTCGACACGATCCAGGGCACCGTCGGCGCCGTCTCGTTGATCCCCGACGCGATCACGCAGCACGAGGAGGCCGTCTACACGAACATCGCGTTCATGGAGTCTGTGCACGCCAAGAGCTACTCCTCGATCTTCTCGACCCTCGCGTCGACGAAGGAGATCGACGAGGCGTTCCGCTGGTCGACCGAGAATGTGAACCTTCAGAAGAAGGCGCAGATCATCATGGACTACTACCAGGGAGACGACCCGCTCAAGCGCAAGGTCGCATCCACCCTGCTGGAGTCGTTTCTGTTCTACTCGGGCTTCTACCTGCCGATCTACTGGTCGTCGAAGGCGAAGCTGACGAACACGGCCGACCTCATCCGCCTCATCATCCGCGATGAGGCCGTGCACGGCTACTACATCGGCTACAAGTACCAGAAGGGTCTCGAGAACGAGACGGAAGAGCGCAAGGCGGAGCTGAAGGACTACACCTTCAACCTCATGTTCGAGCTCTACGAGAACGAGGTGCAGTACACGCAGGACCTCTACGACGGCGTCGGCCTGACCGAGGACGTCAAGAAGTTCCTGCACTACAACGCCAACAAGGCGCTCATGAACCTCGGCTACGAGGCCATGTTCCCCTCCACCGTGACGAACGTGAACCCGGCGATCCTGTCGGCACTCTCGCCGAACGCCGACGAGAACCACGACTTCTTCTCCGGCTCCGGCTCCTCCTACGTCATCGGCAAGGCCGAGGCGACGGAGGACGACGACTGGGACTTCTAGAAGTTTCTTGAAGCGCCCCGGCTGAACAGCCTGGTCAGAGGCCCGGATCCGCGAAATCTCGCGGGTTCGGGCCTTTTTCGTGCTCTCTGTTCGACGACAGAGGAGGACAGAGATGACCAGGAACACCCATTCGGAGTGGCACGCGGATGGCACGCGTGCACCTTCCCTGCGGAAGCGAGGGAGCGTACCCACCGAAATCTGGGTTCGGCAAGGCACCAAGTCCGTGCCACTTCGTGCCATAGGAGGCACCGTCAACCCCGTGATATCCGCGGAATCATGCGGATGTTCACCGGCACACGGAGCAAGTGGCACGAAGTGGCACGAGCGTCCATTCGCGTCCATCCGAGTACACGGGAGGGCATCATGAGTGCGACGAAGAGGGAAACGTGGGGGAGCCTGCGGAAGTTGCCCTCCGGGCGTTGGCAGGTTCGGTACCCGGGCCCAGATGGCGAGACCTACACGGCGAGAACTGAAGACGATAAGTCGCTCACGTTTCTCACCAAGACGGACGCCCGCCGATGGCTTGCGGCGGTGCATACGAAGATTTCGCTTGGGCAGTGGGAGCCTCCTGCGGTTGTGGCGGCACGAAACCGCGCTGATGCGGAGCAGGAGAAAGCACGTTCCATGGGCTTCGAGGAGTACTCGAAGCGCTGGTTGCAGATGATCAGGACCGAACCGAACCGCAGCGGCAAGATGCGCGCCGTTGAGTTGAGTCCCGCATAGTGGTGTAGCGCACGGTGGTCCGGTACGTCGTTCCCGACGTAGACGCGGTCACCGTGTGA
>NZ_JBSJZH010000023.1:0-37454 GCF_054798215.1 Microbacterium sp. GXF6406
TTCCATCCTGGAAGACCTCGACCCCTATCCACCAATCGCCGCGCGCACCCCGACTACACCTTCAATTACGAAGAGCCGCCAATCCGGGCCCCGCCACGACGACGATCACACCGGCGAAACCGACGACCAGACCGATCACCCGCGACGGCCGGAGCACCCCACGATCGCCGCCGACCAGTGCGATGAGGGCTGCGAACAGCGGCACCGTGGCGACGAGCAGGCCGGTGAGCCCGGACGACAGCGTCATCTCGGCGTGGCCCAGGAGCAGGAACGGGCCGGCGATCTCGACGGCGCCGAAGGCGAGCACCCACGGCCACTTGCGCCAGGCCTGCGTCAACGCACCGCTGCGCAGGGCGAAGGGCAGCAGCACGAGCGCGCCGATCACCGCACAGCCGGCGACGATCGCGGGCGGGGAAATGGATTCGACCGCGATGCGGATGAACAGGTAGGGCACACCCCAGATCAGCGCCATGGCCGCGAACAGCACCCAGCCCCTGCGCGTGAAGGCGCCCTGCGGGTTCACGCGGCGGCCACCCCATCGTGACCGTATCCGCGTCGGATTACAGCGTTCGCCGTCCTTCGAAGGCGCGCCCCAGGGTCACTTCATCGGCGTACTCGAGATCGCCGCCCACCGGCAGCCCCGATGCCAGGCGCGACACGGTGATCTGCATGGTCGTCAGCAGACGGCTGAGATAGCTCGCAGTCGCCTCGCCCTCGAGATTGGGATTCGTCGCGAGGATGACCTCCTGCACGGTGCCATCCGCGAGACGCGTCATGAGCTGCGCGATGCGCAGATCGTCGGGGCCGACCCCCGCGATCGGGCTGATCGCACCGCCGAGCACATGGTAGAGACCACGGAACTCCCGCGTGCGCTCGATCGCCGAGACATCCTTGGCGTCTTCGACGACGCAGATCAGCGCCGGGTTGCGGCGCGGATCGCGGCAGATCGAACACCGATCCTGCTCGGAGACGTTGCCGCACACATCGCAGAAACGCACGCGCGCGCGCACGTCGGTGAGGAGCTCGGCCAGGCGCGCCACGTCGAACGACGGCGTCTGCAGAATGTGGAAGGTGATGCGCTGCGCCGACTTCGGGCCGATGCCGGGAAGGCGGCCGAACTCGTCGATCAGATCTTGGACAATGCCGTCGTACATCAGGCGAACCTCGTCGGGGGCTCATAGGGCTCTTCGCGCACGAACGTCGCGCCGAGCACCTGGCGGATCACGGCCTCGCCGTAGCGCTGCACTCCCCCGGGCGACCGGTCGCCCCGCGGCTGCATCGCACGCTGCTGCGGAGGCTGCTGACGTTGCGGCTGCGCAGGGGCCGGCGCAGGGGGCGCCACCGGCGCAGGGGGCACCCCCTGCGCCGACTGCGGCGCGCGCTCCCGCGTCGGGGCGGGCGATGCGGGCTCATCGTACGGACCGTATGGGGGCTCATCGTCCGGGTACGGCGCATCATCGTCGCTGGGCGGAGGAACATCATCATGAACGCCGCTCGCGTCGACGGACGGCGTCGTCGGCATCGGCGTCGGGGGCTGCGGCGTCGGCGTCGAAGCGGTGGCCGGGGACGGAGCGGGTTCCGGCGGGCTCGGATCGTCTGCAGGCGCAGGAGCCTCGGAGGTCGGAATCGCGGCGACCGCCCACTCGGTCACAGATGCCGCGGATGCCGTCGGCTGCGGTGCCGGTGACGATGACCGCGCCGCATCGCGAGGCGCCGTGCGCACGGGAGCGGCGGGCGCCGCATCGGATAACGACCGCGGAGGAAGCTGCGCGGGGCGGTATTTCACCGTGACGCCGAGCTCCTGCTCGATTGCGGCGCGCAGATGGTCGGAGGGCCCATTGCCCGGGGTGATCCCCTTGAACTTCTGCAGATCCTGCGCGCTCGTGAAGCCGAGCGTGAGCACGGTGGTATCGCCGTCGAACTCCAGCGGCTGGACTCCCGTGGCGAGCAGCCACGACGCACGGCTCACGCTCTCCAGGCGCGTCAGCACGGCGGGCCACACGGCACGGATGCGGTCGATCGTGACAGGGCCCGAAGGAACGGGAGCCGCCGGGGCCGGAGCGGGGGTCGCGGGCGTCTGGGCCGGCGCGGATGCCGGTTCCGGGCGTTCTGCGCGTTCGGCGCGCTTCGTCTCGGGCGCAGCGGCTCGTTCGGCGGCCGGAGCAGCAGCGGGAGCAGCCGGAGCAGCAGCGGGAGTGGCAACCGGACCATCGGCGGGCGACGGAACAGCGGGAGCCGACGCGGATGCCCCGGCCGCCGAGAGGACGCGCGCGATCATGAGCTCGAGGTGCAGACGCGGCGATGTGGCCCCGGTCATGTCGTCGAGCGCCGCGCTGACGACATCGGCCGTGCGCGACAGGCGCGTGGCGCCGAAGGCCGAGGCTTGGGTGCGCATGCGGGACATCTCGTCTTCCGGGATGCCGCGAAGGACAGCGGATGCTCCCTCTCCGACGGCGGCGATCACGATGAGGTCGCGCAACCGCTCGAGCAGGTCGTCGACGAAGCGTCGCGGATCCTGACCGGTCTGCACGACGCGGTCGATCGCGGGGAAGGCCGCGGCGGCGTCACCGGCGGCGAGCGCGTCGACGATCTCGTCGAGCAGGGAGGCGTGCGTGTAGCCGAGCAGTGCGACGGCCCGCTCGTAGGCGACGTGATCGCCGTCGGAGCCGGCGATCAGCTGGTCGAGCAGCGACAGGGTGTCGCGTGGCGACCCGCCACCGGCGCGCACGACGAGCGGCAGAACACCCGGGGCGACTTGAACACCCTCTTCGGCGCAGAGCTTCTCGACGTACTCGAGCATGGCCGCGGGCGCGACGAGCCGGAACGGATAGTGGTGCGTGCGCGAGCGGATGGTGCCGAGCACCTTGTCGGGCTCGGTCGTCGCGAAGATGAACTTCACATGAGCGGGGGGCTCTTCGACGAGCTTGAGCAGGGCGTTGAAGCCCTGCGGGGTGACCATGTGGGCCTCATCGAGGATGAAGATCTTGAACCGGTCGCGGCTGGGCGCGAACGTCGCTCGTTCGCGCAGGTCACGGGCGTCGTCGACGCCGTTGTGGCTGGCGGCATCGATCTCGACGACGTCGAGGGACCCGCCGCCGTCGCGCGACAGCTCCACGCAGCTCGGGCAGACGCCGCACGGGGTGTCCGTCGGGCCTTCAGCACAATTGAGGCAGCGTGCGAGGATGCGCGCTGACGTGGTCTTTCCGCAGCCGCGAGGGCCGGAGAACAGGTAGGCGTGGCCGACGCGGTCACCGCGCAGCGCTGTCATGAGCGGATCGGTCACCTGCGATTGCCCGATCATCTCGCCGAAGTTCTCGGGACGGTAGCGGCGGTAGAGGGCTGTGGTCACCCGTCCAGCCTACGGCCAACCGCCGACACTGCACCCGTGAGGATGCCGGGGCACCTCATGGCAGGGCGTCGAACACGTCCCCCACCGCGCCGGCGAGGTCGGCGATCCCCTGGCCGACATCGACGAGCTCGCCCAGCGAGCGCACCAGGGCGACGGCACCGCCGATCGCCTCGATGATCTCTGCGACCTCGAGAGCGGATCCCAGCGCATCCACGAACCCCGCATCGGCGCGCAGCGCGTCCCCGTACTCGCCCAGGTTCTTCGCCCAGCTCTCCTCCATGCCGAACAGCACCGCGTACGGCAACAGCCTTTCACTGAGCAGGAATGTCTGCAGGCCGTCGTGGTGCGCCTGCGGCGAAGCTTCCGTCACCGTCAGCGCGCCGTCGACAGACTGCAGGTATCGCAGCGGTTCCTTCTCGGCGAGGTCCATGTACTCGTGCAGGCCCGCCAGGTGCCGACGCAGCGGCTCCGCTGCGGGCAGGAAGACCCGCCACGGCCGCGGGACGACGAAGAACACGGCGAGCACGATGAGCAGGCCGGCCGCAACGAGCATAGCGGCGATCGCATCACCGCCGACGAGCGTGCCGATGAGCGTGGTCACGCCGGCGAGCATCCCGAGCACGGCCAGCACCGTGATCACGCGCACCGGGGCTGTGCGCGGTTCGCGCGCGTACAGACCGGCTTCGGCACCGCGCCGCCTCTCGACGGCGAGGACATCGCGCACCCGGCGCTTGAGGGCGCGCGAGTCCCTGCTGAATCGCCGCACGGCCGATGTCGTGCTGCCCTGCCCGAAGAGAGCCTCCATCACGCGGATCTCGGAGACCGTCATCGACGCTCCGGGCATGACCTCCGCAGAGATGGTCGCCTTCTTGCCGGTCTCGCCGTCCGGACGGAGCAACCGGATCTTCCTGCGCACGGCGAGGTCGATGAGGGCCGCGGCGATCGCCCGCGAATCCTTCTGTAGCAGAAGTGCGTCCGTGAGCACGGCGTCCTCGGCCACCGGCGCGAATCGCGCCCCCGGAGACGACGGCATCCGATGCGCGTACCACCGCATGATCGCGGCCGCGGCGATCAGTACCACCGCGGGAACCACGACCAGACCCAATGCCCCGAGCGCCAGACTGCTCACCGGTCTTCTCCCATCGCCTGCACGATCACCGGGATCGCCGAGGTGATGACCGGCAGCGACGGTGCGAGCCGGGTGCCGTCGGCACGACGCGCATCCGAGAAGCCCTGCAGAGTCGGGCGCCCGGGACGCACCGGCCCCTGACCGGCGAGCGTTATGACGGCATCCTTCCCCGCCTCAGCCCGCTGCGTCTGTCCGCGGACGGTGAATTCGATGGGATCTCCGGATGCCACGTGCACGCGCAACTCGTCGGAGGTCACGGTGACGACCAGCGCACTCCCCTGCCACTGCATCCGGTAGGTCAGCGAGGGCCAGTCCTTCGGCAGGCGCGGGTCGAAGCTCAGCTCCCCGGCGTGGTCGCGCATTCCGCCGAAGCCCGAGACGAGAGCGGTCCAGACGCCTCCCGCAGAGGCGACGTGCACGCCGTCGGAGGCGTTGTGGTGCAGATCACCCAGGTCGACGAACAGCGACTGCTCGAAGTACTCCCGGGCGAGGTCCTGGTAGCCGACCTCGGCGGCGAGCACCGACTGCACGACGGCCGAGAGCGTGGAGTCGCCGGTGGTCAGCGGATCGTAGTAGTCGAAGTCGGCGAGTTTCTGCTCGGCGGTGAAGTGGTTGCCCTGCAGGAACAGCGCCAGGACGACGTCCGCCTGCTTGAGCACCTGGAACCGGTAGATGACCAACGGGTGGAAGTGCAGCAACAGGGGCCGCTGATCATCCGGCGTGTGTGCGAGGTCCCAGACCTCGCGCTCCAGGAACATGGCGTCCTGCGGGTGGATGCCGAGTCCCTCACTGTAAGGGATGTGGATCGCGGCGGCGGCGAGATCCCACGCGTCCGGCTCCGCCGCATCCAACCCGGTGCGTTCGCGCAGGCGCGCGTACGCCTGCTGGTCGTCCTGCTGGATGCTGCGCACCACACGCGAGGCGTAACGCAGGTTGTACCGGGCCATGACGTTCGTGAACAGGTTGTCATTGACGACGGTCGTGTACTCGTCGGGCCCGGTGACGCCGTGGATGTGGAACACGGCCTCACCATCGGCCTCGCGCCAGAACCCGAGAGTCGCCCACAGGCGGGCGGTCTCGACGAGGATGTCGACGCCCTCCCGGCGCATGAAGTCGTCATCGCCGGTGGCCCGCACGTACTTGCCGAGCGCGAAGCTCACGTCGGCGTTGATGTGGTACTGCGCCGTGCCCGCCGCGTAATAGGCCGAGGCCTCCTCGCCGTTGATGGTCCGCCAGGGGAACAGCGCACCCGCCTCGTTCAGCTGCGCGGCACGGCGACGGGCCGCCGGAAGCATGAGCACGCGGGCGCGCAGGGCGTTGCGCGCCCACTGCGGCGATGTGTAGGTCAAGAACGGCAACACATAGATCTCGGTGTCCCAGAAGTAGTGGCCGCTGTATCCCGATCCCGAGACGCCCTTGGCGGGGACACCCGCGCCATCGGCGCGCGCCGATGCCTGCGCGAGATGGAACAGGCACCAGCGCACCGCCTGCTGCAGATCGTCGTGCCCCTCGATCTCGACGTCGGAGCGCTTCCAGAAAGCATCCAGCCATTCGCGCTGACGTCGGAACTGGGCCTCGACGCCCTCGAAGGCGGCCCGGTCCAGCGAACGACGGCACCGGTCGACGAGCTCCCGCGCCGGCACGCTGCGGGAGGTGTGATAGCTGACGAGCTTCGTGATGCGGATCGGCACCCCGGCCTTCGCCTGGACCCGGAAGACGTTCTTGGCGATGTCGGGATCGATCAGCGTGCGAGCGCTGTACTCGTTGTCGGTCTCGATGATGTGGTCGGCGACCACCGCCACCGTCATTCCCGAGTCCGTCGTCCGGTACGACAGCGCCGAGCGCAGTCCGCTCTGCCAGTGCTCGGCGGGCTGGAGCACTCGTTCGGTGATCCGCTCGCTCTTGCGCGGATCGAAGCCGGCGCTCCCCTGGGCCGCGCTGGGTGTTCCGGCGTAGACGTTCCCGCCATCCTGCCGGTTCAGCAGCTGGCAGCTGATCGTGACCGGTGCGTCGGCGTTCTCGACCGTCACTTCGAGCCGCAGAACGGCCAGGTGCCGCTCCTCGAAGCTCACCAGCCGCTCATCGCGCATGCGGATCGTCTTGCCCGACGGGGTCTCCCACACGAAACTCCGCGTCAGCACGCCCGTGCGCATGTCCAGGCTGCGCGAATAATCGCGCACCTCGGACTCGTCGAAGGAGATCGGCTCGTCATCGACGTAGACGCGCATGATCTTGGCATCCGGCGCATTCACGATCGTCTGGCCCACCTCGGCGAAGCCGTACGCCTGCTCGGCGTGGCGGATCGGCCAGGTCTCGTGCAGACCGTTGATGAACGTGCCGTGCTCGAGAGCACCGCGGCCCTCGATGTGATTGCCGCGCAGGCCGAGATACCCGTTGCCCACCGCGAACAACGTCTCGGAGACGCCGTCCTCGCTGTAACGGGCCTCGGTCAGACGCCACGGGTCGACGGGGAAGCGGTCGCGATCGATCATGCGGTCTCCGGAAGGTCGGGGAGGAGTCGGGCGAGGTCATCGACGATATCGGTCGCTCCGGCCTGGAGCAGCGCACTCGTGCCGGCGCCGCGGTCCACGCCCACGACCCGCGAGAAGCCGGCGGCCACCGCGGAGGCGACCCCCGAGACGGCGTCTTCGACGGCGATGCTCTCGGCCGGGTTCACGCTGAGCGCCACCGCACCGGCGCGGAACATATCGGCGGCGGGCTTCGAGGCGAGGCCCTCCCGAGCCGCCACGCGACCGTCGATCACCACCGGGAAGAAGTCGCGCAGGCCGGCTGTTTCGAGCACCTCCTCGGCGTTCGACGAGCTCGACACGACACCCATCGGCACGCCTTCCCGGTGCAGGAGCTCGATGAGTGCGAGGGAGCCGGAATAGGGCGCTACGCCACCGCTGCGCAGCGCCGCAGCGAACGCCGCATTCTTGCGATTGCCGATGCCGCAGACCGTCAGCGCATCCGGAGTATCCGCCGGATCCCCCCACGGGATCTCGACGTTGCGGCTGTGCAGCAGGCTCGCCACCCCGTCATAGCGTCGCTTGCCGTCGACGTACGCGTAGTAGTCCTGCGGTGTATAGGGCTCAGGGATCCCCCATTGGACGAAGACTTCATCGAAGACCGCTTGCCAGGCGCGCATGTGCACCTCGGCGGTCGGAGTCAGCACGCCGTCCAGGTCGAAGAGCACGCCTTCGGCGCGGCGCAGGTCGGGCAGGGTCGAGGACACTCTGTACTCCCATCGGCTCGTAGCGGAGCGACACCTCAGCGTGCCTGCCAGCCAGCGTAGCCGCGGCCCGTCGACGGGGTAACCCTCAGGCCCCGCGCGCCGCCAGACCCACGGATGCTCCGCGGTAGGCATCGGGCTGTTCGAGCGCTTTGACGAGGAAGTCGGCGACCGATGCCCGCGGGATCGGCTTGTTCGACTCCGGCGCCCCGTCGAACGCCTCGACGTAGGGGCCGAATTCCTTGTCGTTCAGCGATGACGGGCGCGCGATTGTCCGGTCGAGGCCTGCCGAGTCGATGCGGTCGAGCGCCGCGCGGTGATCAGCGAGCGGATGCCGCAGCATCCACTGGATGCCACGGCCGATGAGACCGGTGAGCTCGCCGTCGACGCCGAGCGAGGCGCAGTACGCGATGCGCTCGACGCCCGACGTGCGCATGCCGTCGACGATGTTCCCCACCATTGTCGTGATCTCGTCGGAGGGCTTCATCGGCGCCGAGGACGACAGGCAGGAGACCACCGCGTCCTGGCCCGCGATCGCCGCGGCGACGGCATCCGCGTCGAAGGCATCGCCCTGCACGATGCGGATCCCCTCACGATCGGTGACCTTCTCGGGGCTTCGGACGAACGCCGTGACGTCATGCCCCGCTTCCCGGGCACGGCGCACGACCTGCCTGCCGACGCCGCCCGTGGCTCCGAAGACGATGATCCTCATGCCATTCCCTCTGCCTGTCGGGCGATCTCGAGCTCTTCGTTCGTCGGGATCACGAGCACCTCGACGCGTGACGCATCGGAGGAGATCCGGCGGATGCCCAGAGCCCTCGCCGCGTTGCGCTCGGCATCGATCTCCACACCGAGGAAGCCCAGGGTCGCCAGAGCCTCCGCGCGCACGCGCACCGCGTTCTCGCCCACCCCGGCCGTGAACGAGATGACGTCGACGCCGCCCAGCTGCGCGATGAACGCCCCGGCGTAAGCGCGCAGCCGATGGATGTAGACGTCGAAGGCCAGCTTCGCCCGCGGATCGTTCTTCTCGACGCCCTCGAGGATGTCGCGCATGTCAGCGCGGTCCGCGAGCCCCAGAAGGCCGCTGCGCTTGTTCAACAGCTCGTCGATCTCGCGGGTCGTCATCTGCGCGACCCGGCTCAGATGCAGCACGACGGCCGGGTCGACATCGCCCGAGCGCGTGCCCATCACGAGTCCCTCGAGCGGTGTCATGCCCATCGAGGTCTCGACGGAACGCCCGCCGTCGACGGCCGTGACCGAGGCGCCGTTGCCGAGGTGGAACACCAGTTGCTTCAGCTCGCCGAGCGGCCGGCCCAGGAACAGCGCCGCCTGTTCGGAGACGTACTTGTGACTCGTCCCATGGAAGCCGTACCGGCGGATGCGATGCCGCTGGGCGACGCTCCGCTCGACCGCGTACGTGTACGCCGCCGGCGGCAGGGTCTGGTGGAAAGCGGTGTCGAAGACCGCGACATGCGGCACATCGGCGAAGCTGCGCCGTCCGGCCCGGATGCCGGCGACGGCGCCGGGATTGTGCAGCGGGGCGAGCACGGAGAGGTCTTCGATGTTGATCTCGATGAGATCGTCGATGAGCGTGGGCGCGAAGAAGCGCGCCCCGCCGTGCACGACGCGGTGGCCGACGGCGACCGGCGGATGCTCCGCCAGCCGTGGTCCGTGCTCGGCGAACTGTTCGAGCATCACGGCCATCGCCTCGTCGTGATCGGCGATGCGCCGCTCACTGCGGTGCTGGGTGTCGAGCACGGTGGGCGCGGGTTCCCCCGGCTCGGCGATGCGGCGCACGGTGTGGGTGATCTCGCCGATGTCCTGACCGATGCGCTCGATGAGCCCCTCGGCGAGGGGCACCTCGCGCTCCATGTCCATCAGGCTGTACTTCAGCGACGACGAGCCGCTGTTGATCACGAGCACGACGCTCATGCCACCCCTCCCTGCGCCTGAATCGCGGTGATCGCGACCGTGTTGACGATGTCTTCGACGAGCGCACCGCGCGACAGATCGTTGATCGGCTTGTTGAGGCCCTGCAGAACCGGCCCCATCGCGACAGCACCGGCCGAGCGCTGCACGGCCTTGTAGGTGTTGTTCCCGGTGTTCAGATCGGGGAATACGAACACGGTCGCACGACCCGCCACGGCCGAATCGGGCAGCTTCGTCTGCGCGACGGCGGCATCGGCCGCGGCGTCGTACTGGATCGGTCCCTCGACGAGCAGCTCGGGGGCGCGCTCACGCACCAGGGCGGTGGCTTCCCGCACCTTGTCGACGTCGGCTCCGGAACCGGACTCCCCCGTGGAGTACGACAGCATCGCCACGCGCGGGTCGATGCCGAACTTCCGGGCCGTCTCCGCCGAGGAGACGGCGATGTCGGCGAGCTGCGCGCTGGTCGGATCCGGGATCACGGCGCAGTCGCCGTAGACGAGAACCCGGTCGGCGAGCGCCATGAGGAAGACGCTGGAGACCACATCCACATCGGGGCGCGTCTTGATGATCTCGAACGACGGCCGGATCGTGTGCGCGGTGGTGTGCGCGGCGCCCGAGACCATGCCGTCGGCGAGCCCGAGGTGCACCATCATCGTGCCGAAGTACGACACGTCGGTGATGGTGTCGGCGGCCTGCGCGACGGTGACGCCCTTGTGAGCGCGCAGCCGCGCGTATTCCTCGGCGAAGCGGGCCACGTACTCGGCGTTGTTCGGGCTGATGATCTCGGCCGCGGCGACGTCGATGCCGAGTTCTGTGGCGCGCGAGGTGATCGCATCGGCGTCGCCGAGGATGACGAGGTCCGCGACGTCCCGCGCGATGAGGGTCGCCGCGGCACGCAGGATCCGGTCGTCGTCGCCCTCGGGGAGCACGATGCGCTTACGATCTGCGCGGGCGCGCTCGATCAGTCCGTATTCGAACATGAGCGGTGTGACGACCGTCGATTCGGCGAGCCCGAGCTCGATGCTCAGCTCGTTGATGTCGACATTCTTCTGGAAGAGCGCGAGCGCCCGATCATAGCGGTGCCGGGAGTCGGCGGCGAGCCGGCCGCGGGCCCCCATGACGCGCACCGCGGTGTCGTATGTGCCGTGGTCGGTGGCGATGATCGGCACGGCCGATTCGAGTCCGTCGATCAGGCGCACGATGTCGGCCGGGAGCGGGAAGGGGCCGTTGAGGATGATCCCGGCGATCGAGGGGAACGTGCCCGAGGCATCGGCGAGGAGCAGCGCCAGCAGCACCTCGGTGCGATCGGCCGGAACGACGACGACGGCGTCTTCCGTGAGCCGGGGCAGCACGTTGACCATCGACATCCCGGCGACGACAACGCTGAGAGCCTCGCGGGTGAGCAGATCGGGGTCGCCCGCGACGAGGCGGCCATCGACGGCGGAGAGGATGCCACGGATGGAGGGGGCAACGAGCGTGCGGTCCTCGGGGATCGCCCAGACCGGGGTGGTCTCATGGTGCGCGGCGCGCACCGCATCGATCGCCGGCTGCAGCGCATCGGGGTCGGCGCGGTTGACGATGACGGCGAAGAGCTCCGCGCGTTCTTCATCGAGCTCGGCGAGCGCGAGTGCGGCGATCTGCCCGACCGCGGCAGCGCTCCGCGCCGTCGAGGTTCCGAGCTGCTCGGCTCCGCCGTGCTGGTCGCGTCCGCCGAGCACCAGCAGCACCGGAGCGCCCAGGTTCGCCGCGACCCGCGCGTTGAAGCCGAGTTCGGCGGGGCTCGCGACATCCGTGTAGTCGCTGCCGATGATCACGACGGAGTCGCACTGCGCTTCGACGGCTTTGAAGCGGGAGACGATCGTCGACAGCGCGCGATCGGGATCATCACGGACCTCGTCGTAGGTGACGCCGACGCAGTCCTCGTAGTCGAGTTGCACGCCGTCGTGGGCGAGCATCAGTTCGAGCACATAGTCGCGCTCGGCCGACGAACGGGCGATGGGACGGAACACCCCCACTCGCGGCGTCACGCGCATGAGCGCGTCGAGAACGCCCAGAGCAATGGTGGACTTTCCGGAATGGCCTTCGGCCGAGGTGATGTAGATACTACGAGCCACGCGGCCAGCCTACGCCCGACCGCAGACAGCATGTTCCCCGCCGTCCGGGAATATGCGTTCAGCTCTTTCGCGCCTCGAGTTCCTCCTCCGCTGCGCACTCCCCCGAGAGCGCATCGACGACGGCCGCGGCATCCGATCCGAAGCGTGCGTAGTGCTGCGGGTCGCTGTTGATCTGCACGCGGTGGATTGCGATCGTCGGTTCCATGTCCTGCCATCCCGCCAGCCGTCCCAGACGCGCGTAGAAGAGGGATGCCGCACCCTGCGGGTCCATTCGCTGCTCGACGCTGCCCCACCAGGACTGCTGCTGGAACAGCCCGATGCTGCTCGTGCGCGAACCGTCCGGGTTGGTGATGCCCGCGGCCTCCCAGTCCCCGTAGTCGATGTTGCGCAGGCTGCTCTCGCCCATCGCCGTCATGACCGCGAGGATCTGGCCGTCCCGTTCGAAGCCCGCTTCATCGCCGGCCCGCATGATGGCCGCGGCGTTCTCGAGCTGCTCCCCCGACCAGCCGGCGATCCCCTCATCGGGATAGGTCGCGGGCTTCGCGGCGCAGATCGGCACAGGGTCGTGGGACAGCGCGGCCGGGATCAGCACGAGCAGCGATGCCGCGACGACGCCCGCCGTGACGATGCCCGCGATCCGCAGACGACGGAGCACGCGCCTGCGCCGCGCCGCTCGCCGACGCCGGATCGCCGCGGCGGATGCCGGTCGCTTGCGCCGCGTCACGAGCCGTCGCTTCGACATCGGGCGTCGCGTGACGGTTCGCCGACGCCGGGCGCGCGATGCTGCGCCTGTCGCCGATCGAGTGCTCATCCGCCCATCGTGTCACCCCGACCTGGGCGGTCGATCCCGCCTCAGCCGCGCGCGGGCTCCGCGCCGGGCCCGCGCTTCGCGCCCAGTAGCGCTGCGACGCCGCCGCCGATGCCGCCGAACAGGTGCGCCTGCCAGGAGACCCCGGACGGCACGCCGATGATGCCGGTGAGCACGGAGCCGCCGTAGAGCACGATCACGATGATCGCGATGATCGCGTAGGCGATGCGGTGCTGGATGGGTCGCGGCGAGATCACGCGCACGACGACGTAGGCGAAGTATCCGAAGACGAGGCCGGATGCGCCGACCGTCAGGGTTCCGGGGGCGTTGACGAGCCATGTTCCCGCACCGCCGATGAGCACGACCACGGCGGTGACCGCCCAGAACCGGCGGGCGCCCTCGATCGCGACGAGGCATCCGAGCACGAGGAACGGCAGGCTGTTCGCGATCAGGTGCGGCCAGCCGGAGTGCAGCAGCGGCCCCAGCACGATGCCGACGAGGCTTCCGAGGTCCCAGGATCGCAGCCCGAATCCGGTGAACGAGCCGGGGAGCACGGCATCCGCGATCTGGATCGCCCACATCAGGGCGAGAAGCGCCACGGGCGATGCGAACCTCAGGAAGGGGCTCGGCCGGGCTGGGCCGGGAGGAGAAGCGGATGCTGCCACGCCTCGATCCTCGCATCGGGTCTGTTCCCGGACAAAAGAAAAGACTCTCCGCGCACCCAGCAGAGCCCGGTTACCCTTGCTACGTTTCCGTCCTGGGGGAATTGGCCTGGATGCTGCCACGCGGAGAGCCGTCATCTAGTCTACCCGAGACGAGGGGATGCTCCGACCGCGGCCGACCGCATCGGGTCGTCCCTGCACCGGCCCGAGATATGAAGCGAGCATCCGTGAGCACGAAGCCCCTGGTGCGGTGGCATTTTTCCGGCACGTTGCGCACGTACCAGGCCGAAGCACTCTCCCGTCTGCCGATCAGTTCTGACACCCCGCTGCACATCGTCGCACCACCGGGGTCGGGCAAGACGCTGCTGGGTCTGCTGCTCGCCGCGCGTGAGGGGCATCGCACCCTGGTTCTCTCGCCGACCGTCGTGATCCGCGAGCAGTGGGCGGATACCGCCCGTGCGCTCGCCGGTGACGACGATGCGGTGGCGGATGATCCGTCCCGGCAGGCGGATCTGACGGCGCTGACCTATCAGATGCTCAGCGTGACGGGCGATGGTTCGCCGTTCGAGGATCTGGCCCGGGCGATCTGGGTGGAGGAGCTCGCGGCCGATCGCTCGGAGTCCTCAGCGGCCACGGCACTCGCCGAGCTCGCGGTCGATAATCCGAAGGAATACCGCGCCGGCATTCGCCGGCGCGTTCGCGGGCTGCGTTCGCGCTTCACGAAGGAGCGCCCGGACCTCATCGCGCGTGTGCTGCATCCGCGAGCGGTCGCCCGCATCGACGAGCTCGTGGAGCACGGCATCCGCACGGTCATCCTCGACGAGTGCCACCATCTGCTGGATCATTGGGCGCTCGTCGTCGCCTACCTCGTGGCGCGTCTGCGCGAACGGGGCCTCGATCCGCTCGTGATCGGCCTGACCGCGACGCTCCCCTCCCCCGATGACCGCACCGAGTACGACAACTACACGCAGCTTCTCGGCGATGTCGACTACGAGGTGCCGACGCCTGCGGTCGTGAAGGAGGGGCATCTCGCCCCGTACCGCGATCATGTGACGTTCACGGAGCCGACGGATGCCGAGCTCCTCTTCCTGCGCCGGCATGAGACGCTGCTGGATGAGCTGCTCCTTCGCGTGCTGTCGACGCCGGAAGGCCTTCGTTATCTCCACGATCGCGTGCAGCCGCCCGGCACGGAGGGCGAAGAGCCATCGATTCGCTTCGAGCGCGCGCTCGCCGAGGATTTCGCCCTCGCTCGGACATGCGCCGCGGCTCTTCTCGAGCTGGCGCCCGAGCATCCGCTCGCGGGCGTCGTTCCCGATGCCCTCCGGCATCGCTGCACGAGTGACGACCTGCTCATCGCCCTGTCGCGTTTCGCGCAGGATCGTCTGCTGCCCGATCCTGCAGCGCGCAACGAGTGGGAGTACGTGCGCCGCTCGCTCGCCGATTTCGGATACCGTCTGACCGACACCGGCATCCGGCGCGGACGGAATGCGGTCGAATCGACTCTGGCGCATTCGGCGGCGAAGGATCACACGGCCGTGCGCATCCTCCGGGAGGAGGTGCTCTCCGCCGACGGCGATCGTCTCCGGGCCGTCGTCGTGACGGATTTCGTCGAGCACGGGAACCACAACGGCGAGTGGGGGCCGGCCGCCGCGGGCGCGGAACGGGTCTTCCGGATGCTCGCCGCCGACGAGATCACGGCGTCGCTGTCGCCTGTGCTTCTGACGGGACAGATCCTGCGCACGCGTTCCGTGGATGCCGCCCGTATCGCGACTGCACTCGAGGAGGCGCTCGGGGCCGCCGTGAGCGCGACCGCCGCCCCTGACGGCACCGCGGAGCTGAACGTTGCCGGGGCTTCCGTGAGGGGCGGGGCTGTCGTCCGCGCGGTCTCCGACCTCATCGGCCGCGGCGAGGTCCGGGCTCTCGTGAGCACGCGGGGGCTGCTCGGCGAGGGGTGGGACTGCCCCGCGGTGAACACGCTGATCGACCTGACGACCGTCACGACCGCCGCATCGACGCAGCAGCTGCGCGGGCGCACACTGCGTCTGGATCCGTCCTGGCCGGGGAAGGTCGCGCACAACTGGTCGGTGTGCTGTGTGCTGCCGCCGGAGGTCGAGCTCGCGGACACCGCCGAGGTCACGCGGCTGCGACGACGGCACGCGCACCTGTGGGGCGTGAGCGTGGATGATCCGCCCGAGATCGTCACCGGGCTCGGTCATGCCCTACCGGGTTCTGCGCAGGATGCTGTCGACGCCGTGGTCGCGAAGGACCCCGCGTCAACCGTCGATGCGGTGAACGCGCTGGCTGCCGCGGCGCGCCCCACCCGCGCTCAGACGCGTACCGCGTGGCGGGTCGGTTCGCCCTTCGCGTTCCGCGAGCGCGAGGTCGTTCTCGCCCGCCGCGCCCCGCGGTCGGCGCCGGTGCTGCGCACGGCTCCTGCGGCGAGCGCGGATGCGCTGGGCGGTTTCGCGGTGACGGCGGCGGGCGCCGCTGCCGCGCAGGGCGTGTTCATGACACAGGGTGCGCTGATCGATCCGGCAGTGTTCGCGGGCGTCGTGCTGGGCGCGGGGGCGGTCACGGCCGCCTCGGTCGGAATTCTCACTCTGGGCCGTGCGCTGCGCGATCGTCGGCACCCCGGAGACTTCTACCGGCGGGCTGCGATCGCTCTCGCTCGCGCACTGCACGACTCGGGGCGCACGGGCGCATTCGTGGAGGACGAGATCGTGGTGCACGCCGATGCCCCCGGTGCGGTGCGCATCGAGGTCGGCGGGTCGGGCCCCGATCGCCGTATGCTCGCCGATGCGCTCGAGGAGCTGTTCGGCCCGGTCGTCACGCCGCGTTTCCTGTTGCGCGTCGATCGTTCCGGACGCGGTTCGCGCTCACCGTTCGCCGATCTCGCCGACCGCCTCTCCCCGGGCCGGACGCTCCTGGCAGTGCCGCGCATCATCGGCCGTCGCCGCGGCGATGCCGAACGTCTGCACGCGCACTGGCGCGACGCTGTCGGCCCCTGCTCCCTCCACGAGCTCGACGGCACGCGCGGACTCGCCCTGCTCACCGCCGCGCACGCGGCCGATGGGTGGCGGCCGGCCGCCTCGCGTCGCACGAGTTCCTGGAGCTGACGGCATCCGCGCCGCGTTGTCCGCGTCTCCGGCGCCCCGTACGATCAATAGGACGTAGCGCCGCACGAGAGGGAGCACATGCCCGCCGCCGAGATCCCCTTCACCGCCCGACGCTTCAGCGAACGGGCGGGCGCGGTCCTGGCATCCGTCTCCCGGGTCATCGATGGCAAACCGGATGCGGTGCGCGGCGCCCTGGTCTGTCTTCTCGCCGAGGGGCACCTGCTGATCGAGGATGTTCCCGGCGTCGGCAAGACGATGCTCGCCCGCGCTCTCGCCGCGAGCACGGATGCGACGGTGCGCCGTATCCAGTTCACCCCCGATCTGCTGCCAGGAGATGTCACGGGGGTCAGCGTCTACAATCCCGTCGATCGTGACTTCGAGTTCAAGCCGGGCGCGATCTTCGCGCAGATCGTCATCGCGGATGAGATCAACCGGTCCTCCCCGAAGACGCAGTCGGCGCTGCTGGAGGCGATGGAGGAGCGGCAGGTGACGGTCGATGGCCGCACCCACGCGCTGCCGCATCCGTTCCTCGTCGTCGCGACGCAGAATCCGCTCGAGATGGAGGGCACCTATGCCCTCCCCGAGGCCCAGCGCGACCGCTTCATGATGCGCCTGTCGATGGGATATCCGGATGCCGCGGCCGAGGCGCAGATGCTGCGTCAGCGAGACAACGTCAACCCGCTCACGGCGCTCACCCCGGTGATCGACGCGGCGGACATCATGGGGATGATCGCATGGGCGCGTGCCGTGCACGTCTCCCCCGCTGTCGAGCAGTACGCCGTGGCGCTCGCGCAGGCGACCCGCAATGATCCGGGTCTGCACCTGGGGGCGAGTCCGCGTGCGACGCTGCAGCTCGTGCGCGCGGCGAAGGTGTGGGCGGCTCTCGATGGCCGGGAGTTCGTGATCCCGGACGATCTCACGGACCTGCTCGTCCCCGTCTTCGCACACCGTCTGCTGCCGGCGCGCGGGGTTCACCGCGCCGGGGCGCAGCCGGTCGAGGCGACTCTGCGGCAGATCGTCGAGCGGGTGCGCGTTCCGCTGGGCGCGCGGGTCTGACCGATGCGCGGGCGGCGTCCTCTGACACCCCGCGGTCTCGCCGCTGTCATCATCGGCGTGGTCTGCGCGATCGCGGCGAATGTTCTCTCCGCACCGATCCTGCTGTATCTGGCGGTGCTGTTCTTCTCGCTCGTCGTCGCCGCCGTGCTCGCTATCCGCGCGCCGCGGCGCGATGGTGCGGTCGCTCGGCGCATCTCGACCGATCTGCTGGCGATCGGTGAGGAATCCGCGGTCGCCGTTCGCTTCGATCTGCGCCCCGCGCGACTGCCCCACGGCATCTGGCACGACCGGCTGCCCCCGGCTGTATCGGGAGACACGAGCGGTGAGCTCCCGACCGATAATGGTACGAGCATCCGCTATTCGGTGACCGGTGTACGGCGCGGCGTCTGGCCGATCGGCCCGCTGTCGCTGCGCACGGTCGATCCGTTCGGGCTCGCGCAGCGCGTGCAGGACTTCGGCGATACCCGCACCGTGACGGTCGTGCCCGAAGTCGTGCCCCTTCCCGCGATGGGCATGACGACCGGATCCGGCGGCGGGAACGCGCGCACATCCGTCAGCCGCCTCGGACCGGGAAGCGACAACCTGTCGCCGCGGCAGTATCTTCCCGGCGATTCGATGCGCCGCATCCATTGGCGGGCGACCGCGCACCGCGGCGAGCTGATGGTGCGCCAGGAGGAGGAAGAGTCGAGTCCGGACGCGGTTGTCATCCTCGACCGCGCGGCCGCGCGATGGAGCACGCCGTCGGAGAAACCGGATGCCGCGTTCGAGGCCGCGGTCTCGGCGTGCGCCTCGATCGCCCTCCATCTCGCGCAGGAGGGGTACAGCGTCGATGTGCTGGACACCGGCGGGACGTCGCTCGGCTGCCTGCGAGGCCACGACGACGACCGCGACGGACTCCTCGTCGCCCTCGCGATGGTCTCTCCCCGCGGCGAGGGCCGCGATGTCGTCTCGCTGCTCGACGAGAACCCGCCGGGTGTCCTCGTGCTCATCACGGGAGCGCTCGAGGAGGCGGATGCTCGGGCGCTGCGCTCCGGCGGAGCATCCTGTCCGATCCTGCTGACGACGGATGCCTCACCCGAGGCTGTGCTCGGCGCGCAGATGCACGGCTGGTCGGCCGCCTTCCTCGGGGATGACGTCGCCGAGGCCTGGACGAGCGCTGTTCCCGCCCACCTCACCATGGGAGGCGCACGGTGATGGTGGCGCCTTCGCCCGTGCAGCGCGCCCGTGTGATCCGCGCCCGGCGTGAAGCGGCGATCGGATCGGCGCTCTTGGCCGCGGCCGCCGGGTTCATCGCGCTGTGGCCCTACACCGCGGTCATCTCACCGGGGCGCTGGTCGATGTTCACGGTCGTGGTGATCATCGTCGTCACGGGTTCGGGGCTCCTCACCAGGGTGATCGCCGCGCGGCATCCGGATCGCGCATTGTTCGCCCTCGGCGTTGAGCTCGTCGCCGCGATCGGCGCCGTCACTTTCCTGACTGTTCCGCGCGATGCGGTGTTCGGGTTCATCCCCACGGGCGTTGCTCTCCGGTCCTGGGCCCGGCACCTCGGGGATGCCGCCGACCAGATCGTGTACGGGAAGGCGCCGTTGGAGGCGACGTTCGCGCTCGCTGCGGTGCTGGCGATCGCCTTCGCCCTCGTCGCCATTCTGCTCGAGCAGCTCGTCACCCAGAACCTGGCGCTCGTCGCGATCGTTCTGACCGCCATCGTCGGGTCTCTGCCGATGATCATCTCCGGCACCGAGGCGAACGTGCCCTGGTTCGTGCTGCTCGCGCTTCTGGCCTTCTTCCTCCTGCGCCGCACCGCTCGCCGCTCCTCGGGTGCGCCGCGGCGCGCGTCGATCATCATGACGATCGGGATCGGGGCGGCGTCGATCGTCGCGACGCTCGTGTTCGCGCCGGTCATGCCGGTCTCCACGACGTGGGCGGGCGCGGGCGTCTCCGCGCAGGTGAATGCCTCTCTCCGCCTGGGCGATGATCTGCGCCGCCCTGACCCGTTCACCGTCATGACCGTCGCGACCAGGGCCACGACGGCGCCGTATCTGCGTGTGGCGACGCTGTCGTCCTTCGACGGCGAGACGTGGGAGCCCGACGACCTCGATCGTCAGCCGCTTTCGGACGGTTTCGGCGGCACCGAGTGGTCGGATGACCTCGATGCCCCGCAGCAGCGCACATCGGTGAAGGTCAACAATCTGTCGAGCTCCTGGCTGCCCGTCCCCTATGCGGCGACGAAGATCATCGGCGTCGGCTCCGCATGGGAGATCATCCCGGAGAACCGCACGCTGTACTCCGAGACGGCGGATGCCGCGGACCAGGACTACACGGTCACCTCGCGCAGCGTCCAGCCGACGAAGGAGCAGATCCAGGCAGCGACGGCCACTCCCGTTCCGGCCGGTGGCGCCGCAGCCGATCTGCCTGCGGTGATCGGCGAGAGCGCCCGCACCGTCACCGCGGATGCCACGAACGATTACGATCGGGCGCTCGCGTTGAAGAGCTGGTTCCGCAGCGACTTCTCCTACTCCTTGGATGCTCCCGTCGAGCGCGGATTCGATGGCACCGGAACAGATGCCGTCGTCGCCTTCCTCGACGAGCGGGAGGGGTACTGCATCCACTTCGCCGGGGCCTTCGCCCTGATGGCGCAGTCGCTCGACATGCAGGTGAGGATCGTCGTCGGGTACCTTCCGGGGACCGTGACGGATCACAAGCGCGGTGCGGAGTTCCTCTACGAGGTCAGCAGCGATCAGCTGCACGCCTGGCCCGAGATCCATTTCGCGGGGATCGGCTGGGTGCCGTTCGAGCCGACCGCCTCGCTGGGGGCACCGACCGACTTCCGCCCCGCTGCCTCCACCGGCGGCGGCTCTGCGCTCCCCTCGGCGCCGGCTCCCTCGGCCACGCCGTCGGCTACCGCAACGAGCGGTCCGAACGTCGATCGGGATACCGAAGCTGAAAGCGGTTCCGGAGAACAGCGGGTCGATTCCCTGAATCCGATGCCTGTCGCTCTCGGGTTCCTCGGACTGATCTTCCTCGCCCTCCTCCCCCTGCTGCTCCGTCTCATCATCCGTACCGCGCGCCGCTCTCGCGCGCGACAGGGCGATGCCCGCAGCACCTGGGACGAGCTGAATGCCACCCTGGTTGATCTCGGTGTACCGATCAGCTCGGCCGAGAGCCCGCGGGCGGTCGGAGCGCGACTGATCGCTTTCGGTGCGGAGCCGGTTTCCGTGCGTGTTCTCGTCGGCGCGATCGAACGGGCGAGCTATGCCGCAGACGCCGCCCCCACCGGATCACTCGATCTCGCACTGACCGCGGTGATCGCGCAGCTGCGCATCCTCAGCGGCACCGGCCCCGCCCTGCGTTCCCTGTTCCTGCCCCGCTCGCTGCTGCAACCGGTCACGCGTCGGAGTGCGAGGATCGAGACATGACCTCCGCGTTCACCCTCGTCACCCGTTGCGAGATCCCTCGGGAGGCTCTCTTCGACGCATCGCTGAGCATCGACGCGCACCGGGAATCGATGGCGGCCTCCGGCGAGCAGGCGGTCGCCGGGGTGACGAGCGGAACGATCGGACTGGACGAGACGGTGACGTGGCGTGCCCGTCACTTCGGGATCTGGTTCACGATGACCTCGAAGGTCACCGCGCTGGACCGGCCGGCACGTTTCGTCGATGAGCAGGTGCGCGGCCCGTTCCGCTCCTTCCACCATGAGCACCGGTTCGAGCGCGACGGCGAGACGACCGTCATGACCGACACAGTGACGATCGGGTCGCCGGTCTTCGGCGCGCTCGCCGAGCGGCTCATCCTCGCCCCCTATCTGCGCCGCCTCATCCGTGAACGCAACGACTACCTCGTGGCGACGGCGGCGTGACGACGCCCGCGCAGGGGATCTGGCGTCCGGTCGGCACGCACCGGCACTCCGAGGTCTCAGCCGTGATCGGCCAGGGGGCCGACGTCTTCGAGAGCGCTGCCCGCGACGTCCTCCTGTGGCGGGTGAAGACCCGGAGCGGGTTCCGGGTGGCGAGCACCGACCCGGCCGCTGCGGGTGAGCGTCTCGTCATCACGGCGCGTGTTCTGGGCATCACGATCACCGAGCCCGTCGAGGTGGTCGAGGTCGTCGAGACCGCCGATCGGGTGGGTTTTTCCTATCGGACGCTGCCGGGGCATCCAGTCGATGGTGAGGAGGCTTTCATCGTGAGTCGCGACGACGACGCCGTCACGCTGACGGTCCGTTCCCTCACCGCAGCGGCTACCTCCGGTATCTGGCGGATGCTGTACCCGCTCCTGTGCGTCGCGCAGGTCGTCGCCCGCCGGCGTTACCTGCGAGCGCTGGTCTCCTGAGGCTCAGGCGGTGTGCGCTTCGCAGGGCACGGCGTCGCACGCTTCGCACACGACGAACTGGGTGCGGCACGAGGCATCCGGGCAGTTCGCGGTGCGCTTGGTCGGCTCGCCGCACCCCGCGCACTCACCGATGACGGCGGCGTGGTCGCTGAAGTCGACGGAGCCGCGCTTGTCGAAGACGTAGAGCGATCCTTCCCAGAGGGCGTCGTCGCCGAACTTCTCGCCGTAGCGGACGATCCCGCCGTCGAGCTGGTAGACCTCGCCGAATCCGCGGGCGGTCATCAGGCTCGACAGCACTTCGCAGCGGATGCCGCCCGTGCAGTAGGTGACGACCGGCTTCCCCTTCAGATCGTCGTAGGCTCCCGAGTCCAGCAGCTCGACGAAGTCGCGCGTGGTCTCGGTGTCGGGGACGATCGCGTCCTTGAAACGGCCGATCTCGGCTTCGAGTGCGTTGCGCCCGTCGAAGAAGACGACGTCGTCGCGTTCGGCGACGAGCGTGTGCAGCTCGTCGGGGCTGAGCCGGATGCCGCCGCCCACGACTCCGTTCTCATCGACGCGCAGCTCGCCCGGGGCGCCGAAGGAGACGATCTCGTCACGCACCTTGACGCTGAGCTTCGGGAAGTCGAGGCTGCGGCCCTCCTCGTCGAGACCGGTCCCCTCGCTCCACTTGATGTCGGCGTCGGCGAAGGGCACATAGGAGCGGAAGGAGCGCGACCACTTCTTCAGCGCCCGGATGTCACCGCCGAGGGTTCCGTTGATGCCGTCCTTCGAGATGATCAGACGACCGCGCAGCCCCAGCGCCTCACCGAGGTCGCGCTGCCAGATGCGGATCGCCTCCGGGTCTGGCAGCGGGGTGAAGGCGTAGAACAGGACGATCTTGGGAGTGGCCACGCCTCGATTTTACGCGGGACGCGCGCGGGGTACCGGCCGCGGTCACTTGCACTGCTCCGGATCGGATAGACTGATCAAGTTGTTCCTTGGTGATGTGTCCGAGCGGCCGAAGGAGCACGCTTGGAAAGCGTGTGTTGTGCAAGCAACCGCGGGTTCGAATCCCGCCATCACCGCCATTTTCCTCTGAGGGTCCCGCTTCTGCGGGGCCCTCAGTCGTTTCCGCTCTGCTCAGAGCAGAATGCCGTAGGCCTGTCCGTCCTGCGCGGATTCCAAGGCGTTCATGCCGAGCCGCTCATAGAACCCCGCGGCGCTGGTGTTGGCCGGGTCCATCTCGAGGTGCAGCCCGGGCACGCCACGGGCTCGGAGGTCGGTCAGCAGCGTCTCGATGAGGCCCCTTCCCCATCCCTCTCCCTGCACCTCGGGCAGCAGGTCGATGTGCAGATGCGCCGGATACCGGCCTGCATGGGGCACGGGGTTCGAGCCGCGCGCATTCGCCGAGGCGAGCAACTCGCGTTCCCGCAACGACTCCGGCTTCCGGAAGCTCCGGGCGAACCGCGGCCACCACTCGGCCCGGAACCATTCCTCGAAAGCATCCGTGTCATCCGTGTCGACGAGATACCCGATCGCGCGGCCCGCACCGTCGTCGACGACCCAGCAGAGGTCGGGATGCCGTTCGGCGTAGGGCAGCGCGTACATGAGTCCCCACAGATCGTCGTCCGACAGCATCCCTCGGGCATCGGCGCCGGCATGCGCCGTGCGCACGCAGATATCCGAGAGCGCCGCGCGATCCGCCGACCGAAAGCGACGGATGCTTCTCACGCCGCCTCCTCGATGGCTTCCGCTGTCCGCGCCCGCCGCACCCAGGGCAGCAGTATCGCGGCGACGAGCATCGTCGCACCGACGCCCACCAGCATGCCCCCGAGTGTGTCGCTCAGCCAGTGCACCGACAGCACGGCGCGGGAGAACGCCATGGCGAGCGTCCACGCGATAGCGATCATCACGACCCAGATGCGGGGGAACAGCACGATCGCCAGGGCCGCGAGGGTCGCCGCATTCGCCGTATGCCCCGAGGGGAAAGACCCGAAGTCCGAGGCGACCAGCATGTCAGCGGGGCGGGACCGACCGAACACGCTCTTGAGCAGTTGAACCAGCGCGACGCTGACGATCAGGGTCCCCGCCACCAGAACCGCGTCCCGCCATCGCCGCGCGATCAGCAGCGCCCCCAGAGCCAGCCCGGGAACGAGCAGCGTCGCCATCCAGCCGCCGCCCACCCGGTTCATCACCAGCGCGAAGCCTTCCAGCCCCGGCGTGCGGATCTCGGTCATCCACTGATTCCACGCCGTATCGACCGCCGAGGGCTGATCGGGTCCGCCGGTGGTCAGCCAGGCGCCGAGAACGACGGCGACAAGGATCGCCGCGAGTCCACCGATGAAGAGTGCAGGTCGAGACATCCGTCCATTCTCACCCGCACGGCATCCGGATTCCTAGGGATTGAGCATCTCCACGGTGCGCGGGCGCACGATGATCCACAGCGCGAGAATGCCGATCGCCGCGCAGCCGACCATGACCGAGGCCATCGTCGTCGCGGTGATCCCCGCCCCCGCTGAGATGAGGCCCACGGAGTTGATGGCGAACAGCCAGCCGTACTGCTGGGCGTTCAGACCATGCGTCACCTGGAAGAGGAACGGTGACGCCGAGAGGTACGAGAACAGCCTCGAGAACGTCATACCGCCGATGATGAGCACGCCGATGAACACCCGGTCGCTGAAGACGCTCGCGTAGCGCTGCCAGATCGTCGAGCTGCCGCGCTCCTGGCGGCGTTCCTTCGGCAGGGTCTCCGGAACGAAGAACAGGCTCGCGAGGAGCATGATCGCACCGTAGGCCGCGAGCACGACGAAGATCCCGCGCCACGGCATGACCCCCAGCAGCCACGAGCCGATGAGCGGCGCGACCACCGGCGCGACGCCCGAGACGAGCGCGAGCCGGGAGAGCATCACGACGAGGCGACGCCCGCCGAACAGGTCGCGGACGATCGCCATCGCCACCACACCGCCGGCGGCGGCGCCCACGCCCATGAGCACGCGCGCACCGCCGAGCAGCAGCAGATCCGGCGCCGCGGCCGCCGCGATGCTCGCCAGCATGTGCAGAGCGGTCACGACGATGAGAGGCACCCGCCGACCGACCTTGTCCGACAGCGGTCCGACCACGAGCTGACCGAGCGCGAAGCCGATCATCGTGCCCGTCAGAGTGAGTTGGATCGCCGCCGACGTCGTCTGGAAGTCCGCTTCCAGCACGGGGAAAGCCGGCAGGTACAGGTCGATCGTGAACGGGCCGAGCGCCGTGAGCGCGCCCAGCAGCACGATGTACAGCGTGCGCCGCCGATTCGAGATCGCATCGCCGGGATGCAGCATGATCGGCGCCGTCGCCGGATTCGCCCCAAGGGTGCGGATGGCACCCGTCGGGGTCGAGGTCCGGATCGTCCCGGTCACGGCGCGGATGCCGCCGGTCTCCGGTGCCGAGGAATCAGATGTGGGCGCAGCAGAAGAAGATGAATCGTTCAAGATCCATCCAGGCTATCCCGCGGATGTTTCGGCGGTGTTGCCGATCAGCCCGCGATGCGCGCCAGAGCCTGCTCGAGGTCCGCGATGAGGTCCGCGATGTCCTCGATGCCCACCGAGAGTCGGATGACGTTCTCCGGAACGGCCAGCTCGGTGCCCTTCACCGAGGCGTGCGTCATCTCCGAGGGGTAGCCGATCAGCGACTCGACCCCGCCGAGCGACTCCGCGAGCTGGAACAGCTCCGTCGACTCGACGAATCGTCGCGCAGCATCCGCTCCACCGACGAGCGCCAGCGAGAGCATTCCCCCGAAACCGCTCATCTGCTTCGCCGCGATCTCATGACCCGGGTGCGAGGGCAGGCCCGGGTAGAACACGGTCTCGAACTCCGGGCGGCCGTCGGCCCATTCGGCGATGGCCTGAGCGTTGGCGCTGTGCTGGCGCATCCGAACCGCGAGAGTCTTGATGCCGCGTGTCGTCAGCCAACCATCCAACGCCGCCGAGACGGCGCCGACAGCGAACTGCTGGAACTTCACCTGCTCGTAGAACCGGTCGTCCCCGAAGATCACGGCGCCGCCGAGAACATCCGAGTGCCCGCCCAGATACTTCGTCGTGGAGTGCACGACGAGATCAGCGCCGAGGGCGAGCGGGTTCTGCAGGGCGGGAGAGGCGAACGTGTTGTCGACGACCAGAATCGCACCACCCGCATGCGCGAGCTCGGCGGTCTCCGCGATGTCGACGACCTTCAGCAGCGGGTTGCTCGGCGTCTCGAGCCACACGATCTTCGTCTCCGGGCGGATCGCCGCGCGAACAGCATCCGCATCACCGAGCTCGACCGTCGTCATCTCGATGCCCCAGGGAGCGAACACCTTCGCCAGCAGGCGGTACGTGCCGCCGTAGACGTCGTTGCCGAGCAGCACGTGATCACCGGGGCGCAGGATCGCGCGCAGCAGCGCATCCTCGGCCGCAAGCCCCGAGGAGAACGACAGCGCCGCAGCGCCGCCCTCGAGCGCAGCGAGCTGCGTCTCCAGCGCACTGCGCGTCGGGTTGCCCGCACGGTTGTACTCGTACCCCTGGCGGAGCTCGCCCACCGAGTCCTGCACATGCGTGGAGGCCTGGTAGATCGGCGGGATGATCGCTCCGGTCAGCGGGTCGGGGTCTTGACCGGCGTGGATGGCACGAGTGGCGAAGGCGTGATCGGACATGCCCCCAGCCTACGTCGCGACGCTCGACCGCGCCCCTGCGTTACGTTCCGTATCAGCGCGCGAGATACGTCATGAGGTCATGCCGTGTGAGCACCGTGTGCGGACGACCGTCGACGGTCACCAGCAGGGCATCGGATTCGGCGAGCGCCGCACGGGCCTTCTCGACCGAATTATGGATGCCGATGAGCCGCAGCCCGGGAGCGATGTGCTCGCCCACCGCATCCGTCGGCTTCGCCGCCCCGCGGAAGAGCAGGTCGAGAAGCCCGCGCTCATCCACGGCGCCGATGACCTCCCCCATCATGACCGGCGGTTCGGCGCTGAGCACGACCAGCTGCGAGACGCCGAACTCCGACATCATGCTGATCGCATCACGCACCGTGTCACCGGGGTGGGCATGCACCAGTTCCGGCAGGGCACCGTCGCGCGCCGCGAGCACAGCGGCGACCGTATCGCCGTCCGCGACGTCGCTGAATCCGTAGGAGCGCATCCAGGAGTCGTTGAAGATCTTGGCCAGGTAGCCGCGCCCGCCGTCGGGAAGCAGCACCACCATGACGGCTTCCGCCGGGAGATCCTTCGCGATGCGCAGTGCACCGGCGACGGCCATGCCGCTGGATCCGCCGACGAGGATCCCCTCTTCGCGCGCGAGGCGGCGCGTCATGGCGAAGGACTCGGCATCGTCGACCGCGACGATCTCGTGCGGGACGGCCGGGTCGTAGGTCTCCGGCCAGATGTCCTCGCCGACACCCTCGACGAGGTAGGGACGGCCTGTGCCGCCCGAGTAGACGCTGCCCTCGGGGTCGACGCCGATGATGCGCACCTGATCGTCGGAGATATCGCGCAGATAGCGGCCGGTCCCGGTGATCGTGCCGCCGGTTCCGACACCGGCGACGAAGTGCGTCACCTGTCCGTCGGTGTCGCGCCAGATCTCGGGGCCGGTGGTCTCGTAATGGCTGCGCGGACCGTTCTGATTCGCGAACTGGTCGGGTTTGAAGGCGCCGGGAATCTCCCTCGCCAACCGGTCGCTGACCCCGTAGTAGGACTCGGGGCTGTCCGCAGCGACCGAGGTGGGAGTCATCACGATCTCCGCGCCATAGGCACGGAGCACGTCGATCTTGTCCTCGCCGACCTTGTCGGGGATCACGAAGACGCACTTGTACCCGCGCTGCTGCGCCACCAGCGCGAGCCCGACACCGGTGTTCCCGCTCGTCGGCTCGACGATCGTACCGCCGGGCTTCAGCTCCCCCGATGCCTCGGCGGCGTCGATGATCCGGCTCGCGATGCGATCCTTCGCCGATCCGCCCGGGTTCATGTACTCGAGCTTGACGAGCACGGTGCAGGCGATGCCCTCGGTCACGTGCTGCAGCTTCACGAGGGGGGTGTCGCCGACGAGGTCGACGATGTGCTCGGCGTACTTCATGTCTCTCAGCGTACGGTGGTCGGCGCCCGCGCGGGCCTCGTATTACCCCTTCGTGGATCCTGCCAGCAGCCCCCGCACGAAGTAGCGCTGCAGCGCGAAGAAGACGATGAGCGGCACGATGATCGACACGAACGCACCGGCTGTGAGCAGATGCCAGTCATTGCCGCGGGTGCCGGTGATCTCGGCGAGCAGCTTCGTGATGGGCGCCGCCCCGCCGTCGGCGAACACCAGCGCCACCAGCAGGTCGTTCCAGACCCACAGGAACTGGAAGATCGCGACCGACGCGATCGCCGGCATCGTCAGCGGCAGCACGATGCGGAAGAAGATCTGCCCGCGGGATGCTCCATCCACCCGGGCCGCTTCGATGATCTCTCCGGGAATCTCGGACATGAAGTTGTGCAGCAGGTAGATCGCCAGCGGCAGAGCGAACATGGAGTGCGCGAACCACACCTGCGCGTACCCGTCGGAGGCGCCCAGCGGCAGCGTGACCTGCACGCCGAAGATGCTCAGTCCGCGGGAGAAGGTGCTCAGCAAGGGCACGAGGGCCATCTGGATCGGCACGATCTGCAGCGCGAAGATGAAGATGAACAGGAAGTTGCGGCCCTTGAAGTCGATCCAGGCGAACGCATAAGCGGCCATGGAGGCGATCATCAGCGGCACGATGGTCGCGGGGATCGTGATGGCGATCGAGTTCACGAACGATTCGAGCATCGTCAGCTGCGTGGTGCCGGCCGACAGCACATCCACATAGTTCTCGCCGGTCACCTGCGGGTTCAGGAAGAACTCCCACCATCCGCTGGTGAGGATCTGCTCGCGCGGACGGAACGATGAGATGAACAGGCCCAGCGTCGGGATGGTCCACAGCACCGCGATGATGATGGATGCCGCTGACGCCCAGGGTCGGGAGAGCCTCTTGCGCGTCCGCGCCGCCGAGGAGCTGAGCTTTCCGCCGGTCGTGATGGAACGCGTGCTGTCAGTGGTGGTCGGGGTGCTCATCGGATCTCCCGCTGCTTCTGGATCTGGCGTGCGTTGTAGATGACGATCGGCAACACGAGGATGAACAGGATGACGGCGAGCGCCGCGCTGCGTCCCGCCTCGAACTTCGAGAACTGCGTGTACATCTCGTTCGCCAGCACGCTGGTCTCATAGTTTCCGGCCGTCATGGTGCGGACGATGTCGAAGACCTTCAACGAGGCGATCGAGATCGTCGTCAGCACGACGATCAGCGCGGGTCGGATGGCGGGAACTGTGACCGCGACGAAGCGCTGCCAGGCGTTGGCGCCGTCGAGCTCAGCGGCCTCGAGCAGTTCGATGGGCACTCCCTTGATGGATGCCGAGAGGATCACCATCGCGAAACCGGTCTGCACCCAGATCAGGACGAGGATCAGGAACAGGGTGTTCAACGGCGGATCGAGCAGGAACTGGTGCGGCTCGGCGCCGAACCAGACGAGGATCTGGTTGAGCAGACCGATCTGGTCGTACTGCGGCCCGCGGTATTCGTACATGAATCGCCAGATGATGCCGGCGCCGACGAAGGAGATTGCCATCGGCATGAACACGAGCACCTTGTAGATCTTCTCGCCGCGGGTGCGATCGATGAAGACCGCATAGGCGAGGCCGACGATCGTCGAGACGGTCGGAACGACCAGCACCCAGACGATCGTGTTGACCACGACGCGGATCCCGTCCGGCTGTCCGAAGATCCAGACGTAATTGGCGAGGCCCACGAAACTCTTGCCGGAGGAGTTCATGAAGGATGCCACGAAGGTCTGAATCGTCGGCAGGATGAGGCCGACCATCAGCAGCAGGAAGGCCGGGGCGAGGAAGGCGACCAGTTGCAGCAGATAGCCCTTGCCCTGCCTGGATCGGTAGTCGAGGAGGAAGAAGATCCCCCCGACGACCACCGCCGCGCCCATCGCCCAGTAGTAGGAGCGAAAGAACCACATGACGGCGAGGGGGACGAGCAGGCACATCGCGAGCCGCGCGACGGTGTACCAGGCGCCGGAGCGCGGCGCCACGTCGATGAGCAACAGGATCAGCGCCACCACCGCCCCGAAGGCGATGACAACGGCCACGGCCTGCAGCACAGGCGGCAAAGAGCCGATCCATCCGAAGAAATCGTTCGCGGTCACTGATCAGTCCCCTTTACGGCAGTGTGCGGGTCTCGACGGCCCGGGCGCCCATGCCCGGGCCGGTACGGGTGGGCCGCTCCGATGCGACCCACCCCTCAGCGGATCAGCTGTCCGGCCAGCCGGTCTCGATCTGCTCGAGGACCTCGTCGGTCGACGTGCCGTTGACCCAGGCGACCATGCCCTTCCAGAACGTGCCCGCGCCGACGGCGCCCGGCATCAGGTCACTCGCATCGAATCGGAACGTGGTTTCCGGGTCCTGCAGGATCTTGATCGTCTCCTGCAGGATCGGGTCCTGCGCGTTCGCCGGGTCGAGGCCGTTGTTGGCCGAGGTGACGCCTCCGAGGCTCACCCGGCTGTTCGCCCATTCCGGGCTCGACAGGTAGGCGAGAACCTTCTGCGTGGCCTCCGAATCGCTGAAGGCGCCCACAATCTCACCCGCACCGGTCACGGCACTGTCTCCGGCGCTCTCACCGGGCAGCATGAACGCCCAGATGTCGCCGTCCTCCGCGATCGTCGTGCCCTCGGGGAAGAAGCCCGAGAGGAAGGACGCCTGGTGCGTCAGCGCGCACTCGCCGCTGGCCAGTGCCGGGGCAACATCGCCGAACGCCGTCGAGTTGATCGAACGCACATCGCCGAAGCCCGCGTTCACGTTAGCCGGGTCGAGCAGCACGGCTCCGACGGAGTCGAAGGCCGTCTTGATCTGCGGGTCCGTGAAGGCCACCTCGTTGGTCACCCACTGGTCATAGACCTCGGGTCCGGCCTGGCGCAGGACGTAGTCCTCGATCCAGTCCGTTCCCGGCCACCCGGTCGCGGTTCCCGACTCGAACCCGGCGCACCACGCCGGCGTTCCCGTAGCCGCCTGGATCGACTCGGTGAGCGCGGTCATCTCGTCGAGCGTCGCAGGCACCTCCACACCCCACTCGGTGAACTTCGCCGGCGAGTACCAGATCCACCCCTTCACGTTGGCCATGAGGGGCGCACCGTAGAACGTGCCGTCATACGTGCCGTAGTTCACCCAATCCTCGGTCCAGTACTCATTGGCGTTGGACTCAACCTTCTCCGGTGCGGGCTTGAGGAAGTCACGAGCAGCGAAGTCCGCGAACAGACCGGGCTGCGGGAAGATCGCGATGTCGGGCGGGTTTCCACCCTGCGCGCGTGTTCCGAGCTGCGTCTCGAAATCCTGGCTGCCCTCGTACTTGATCTCGATATCGTTCTCCTCGGCCCAGCCGGCCCAGGACTCCTGCAGCAGCTCCGCCTCGGAGTCGACGATCGTGCCGTAGATGGTGACGGTACTGCTGCCGCCCTCATCGCCGCCTCCGCCGTCGGACCCGCCGGGAGCCCCGCATCCGGCAAGCGCCATACCGGCTGCCCCCAGAAGGGCGACCGGTGCCAGGCGCCGATAACGCTGTGACAGTGCCATGTGACTTCTCCTCTTCGAGTTCACGTCCCCGGATTGCTCCGCCCCGCAGGACCGAACCGGTGGGGAACCGTTTCCAGGGACAACGTATCCCGCGCCCACCACCGAGCACAATGGTTCGAGGTCACAAGCTCACAACCTTCCTCGGCTCTAAGGTGGGAGCGCTCCCGCGATTGCACTGTGGAACCGGTTCCCGATTTCGTTTCGCAGACACTACGCTTGGCGTGGTGATCTGGCCCGAGAGCCAGCAGAGAGGACACGAAGAATGAGCACGATCGCAGATGTCGCCGCCCTCGCGGGAGTCTCCAAAGCGACAGCGAGTCGAGCCCTCAGCGGTCGCGGTTATGTCTCCGATGCCACGCGCGAGCGCGTGAGCGCCGCCGCCTCGGAACTGTCCTACATCGCGCATTCCTCGGCGACCAGCCTGGCGACCGGCCGCACGCGCACCGTCGGAGTCATCACACCGGCTCTCGGACGTTGGTTCTTCACCGAACTGTTGACCGGCATCCACGACGCGCTCCTCGAGCACGGCTACGACATGGCGGTCTCCGGCGTCGCCGAAGGGTCGCCCGCCCGAGGCCGCCTCTTCGACACAGCCCTTCCCGGTCGGCGCTACGACGGCATCATCGCCGCGGGCCTCCAACCCCGCACGCACGAACTCGAACGGCTCCTGCCCCTGCCGTCGCCGCTCGTAAGCGTGGGTCCCTACGACGGAGGGACGAGCTCGGTCGGCATTGACGACACCGCGGCGGCGCGGCGTGCGACCGAGCACCTGATCGACCTCGGCCACAGCGAGATTGCCTTTATCGGCGTCGCTTCCCCCGCCCGGCAGACGGCGCTCGGCGATTCCCTGCGCATCGCGGGCTACCGGGCCTCAATGCGGGCGGCTGGCTTGTCCGAGCGCACGATCACCGCGGCAGCGTCAGGAGACATGCCCGCCGCCTATGCGGCCGCCGTCGACCTGCTCGGAGAGCGCCGCGGGCGCCCGACCGCGATCGTCGCGCTGTGCGACGAGATGGCGATCGGTGCGATCATCGCCGCGCATCGGCTGGGCATCGCCGTGCCCACAGAGCTCAGCGTCGTCGGAATCGACGACCACCACAACGCCGAGATGTTCTCCCTGACCACCATTCGGCAGCGCCCCCGCGAACAGGGCGCAGATGCCGCGCGGCTCCTCCTGGATCGCATCGAGAACCCGCTCGCAGCGGTCGAGCACATCCAGGCGCCGTCGACCCTCGTCGTGCGCAACTCCTCCGCTCCCCCGCGCTGAGAACACGAATGCCCCGGGCCTGAGCCCGGGGCATTCGAAAAGCGATGAGACGCGATTACTTGAGGGTAACCGAAGCGCCGGCGGCCTCCAGGGCCTCCTTCGCCTTCTCAGCGGTCTCCTTGTTAGCGCCCTCGAGGACGGCCTTCGGAGCACCGTCGACGACAGCCTTGGCCTCGCCGAGGCCCAGCGAGGTCAGCTCGCGGACAGCCTTGATGACCTGGATCTTCTTGTCGCCGGCAGCCTCGAGGATGACGTCGAACGAGTCCTTCTCCTCCTCGGCCTCAGCAGCGCCTGCACCAGCAGCGCCGGCAGCGGCGACGGGAGCAGCAGCGGTGACCTCGAACTTCTCCTCGAACGCCTTGACGAAGTCGTTCAGCTCGACGAGGGTGAGCTCTGCGAACTGCTCCAGCAGCTCCTCGGTGGTGAGCTTAGCCATGATGTATCTCCTAATAGATGGGGTTTGTGGGAAGAAGACGCGAGACGCTTACGCGGCCTCTGCGGTCTCCAGCTTTTCGCGAAGAGCATCGACGGTGGCCGCAGCCTTGGCCATCGTTGCCTTCATCATGCCCGCTGCCTTCGCAAGCAGAACCTCGCGGCTCTCGAGCGAGGCGTACTTGTTGACCTCTTCGGCGGTGAGGACATTGCCCTCGTACACGCCGCTCTTGATCACGAGAAGCGGGTTGGCCTTGGCGAAGTCACGAAGAGCCTTGGCAGTGGCGACGAAGTCACCGTGCACGAAAGCGACAGCCGACGGGCCCTTGAGGTCGTCGTCCAGCGCGGAGATCCCAGCCTTGTTGGCAGCGATCTTGGTCAGCGTGTTCTTCACCACGGCGTACTCAGCGTTCTGACGGATGGCGTTGCGCAGCTCCTTGAGCTGGGCAACCGTCAGACCGCGGTACTCGGTCAGCAGGACGGCGTTCGAGTTCTCGAAGTTCTTCGTGAGCTCGGCAACCGATGCATCCTTCTGCGCCATGGTCACTCCTTGATGGGTACGAGATGTCGCACGTGCGTGGGACATCGGCCTGGACCGCGGCTGAAAACAGAAAAGCTCCGGCGCAAGCGCACGGAGCTCGGAAGAAGTTCGTGTCACCTGCGCGGGCCCTGCTGTGCAGTGCTTCGATCGTTCGGCGCTTTCGCGCATAACGATGACCAGCGGTCTTCGGTTATCAACAACTTTACCCCACGTCCGACCGCACCCCAAATCGCGGCGCGGCCGCGGCGACGCACAACACGCTCGGGTACCCTCGAAGGGTGACACCGGAACTTCAGGCGCGAATCGTCGCGGACTCCCGCGACCGCGTCGCCTGGCTCCGAGCTCGAGCCCGCGGCATAACCGCCACCGATGTGGCAGGCCTCACGAGCGACATCTCCATCAAGCGCGCCGCCGACTCCAAGCTCGGCGCGGGCCCCCGCTTCGCCGGCAACGCCTACACCGAGCACGGACGTCGGCGCGAACCCGCGATCGCGGCATGGGTCTCCTCGACCCACGGCATCCACCCCTCCTCCGCACTCTTCCGCGCGGAGATCGAGCAGCGTCACCTCGCAACCCCCGATGGCGTGGTCCAGCAATCCGATGGGCGCATCCTGCTGGCCGAGATCAAAACCACGAATAAAAGCTGGCGCACGATCCCGCGCACCTACCTGCGACAGGTCTGGTGGCAGCAGCACGTGCTCGGCGCCGAGCGCACCCTCTTCGTATGGGAAGAGCACGACAACTTCCGCGTGATCCACGATGAGCCCAAGTCCGTGTGGATCGACCGCGACGATCGAGAGATCGCACAGCTGGTCGGCATGGCGACCCGCTTGATCGACGAGCTCTATCACCGCACGACGGGGCAACGCCCGCCGGAGCAGGCCCTCCCCGACGCGGCAGCCCGTCGCGAGGCACTCCGCGAGCGGGACGCGTTCCGCGCGCTCGCACTGATGGACTGACCACCCCGCGCACTTCCCGCTTTTCGGCGACCCCACCCGGAGTTGGTTGACGTTTGTCAACATTCGGCGTATCGTTGACTTTTATCAACTTTCGCGCGCCAGTGCCGTCGCGCCCACCGCATTCTCCGCAACACAGTGAAAGGTGCGCATGAGCGCTCACACTCCTTCGACAGCCACGACGACGACTCGAATGTCGCACCGACAGGTCCTTCAGGCCCTCTCCGGCCTCATGCTGGCCATGTTCTGCTCGATGGTGTCGACCACCGTCGTCGGCACGTCGCTGCCGATCATCGTCCCCGAACTCGGAGGATCCCAGGCCTCTTACACCTGGGTCGTCACGATGACCCTGCTGACGACCGCGATCTCCACCCCGATCTGGGGCAAGCTCGCCGACCTTATCAATCGCAAGAATCTCATGATCGCGGCCCTCGCGATCTTCGTCCTGGCCAGCGCGGGCGCAGGTCTGTCCCAGAACTCCGAGATGCTGATCGCCTTCCGAGCGTTCCAGGGCATCGGCGGCGGCGGCCTGGCCGCACTCAGCCAGGTGCTCATGGCCGACATCCTGTCCCCGCGCGAGCGAGGCAAGTACATGGGCCTGTTCGCCGCTGTCATGGCCGTCGCCACGGTGGGCGGTCCGCTGCTCGGCGGCGTGCTCACCGATACGGTCGGCTGGCGCTGGAACTTCTACGTCGGCGTCCCCCTCGGCGTCATCGCGATCATCGTGCTCATCCGCACTCTGAAGATCGAGCAGATCCGTGCCGCGAAGGTGCGCATCGATTACCTCGGAATCGTGCTCCTCTCGGTCGCCGCCGGATTCCTTCTCGTGTGGGTCTCCAATGTCTCCTCCTACGGGTGGATGAGCTGGGAGACCCTCTACATGGTGGGAATCGCCATCCTCGCGACTGTCGCCTTCATCGTCGTCGAGCTGAAGGTCGCCGAGCCGCTCATCCCGCTGACGCTGTTCCGCAACCGAACCTTCACGCTCGCAGTTCTCGCGTCGATCTCGATCGGCGTCGCCATGTTCGGCACATCGGTCTACCTCGCTCAGTACATGCAGATCTCGCGCGGATACGGCCCCACCGAAGCCGGTCTGCTGACGATCCCGATGGCCGCCGGCATGCTGATCTCATCCACGGTGATCGGGCAGCTGGTCACCCGATCGGGCAAGTGGAAGAGCTTCCTGGTCACCGGTGCGATCCTCATGGTCGCCGGCACCTCCCTCCTGTCGACCCTGCAGTACGACACCTCGCTGTGGCTCGTGGGCATCTACATGTTCCTGCTCGGAGCCGGCACCGGCATGACGATGCAGAACCTCGTCCTCATCGTGCAGAACACCTCGGCACCGCAGGAGATCGGCGTCGCCAGCGCCGGAGTCAACTTCTTCCGCACCGTGGGCGGAACAACCGGCGTTGCCGTCATGGGATCGGTGCTCGCAACCAGCATGGCGCAGCAGCTCACCGATCGCGCCGCCGAAGTCAGCGCCGCGATCGCAGCGCTCGGAGAGAAGGGCAAGGCCATCGCCGAACAGCTCGCCAGCGGCGCTCTGCCGACGACCCGCGATATGCCCGAGGGGATCCGCCTCATCATCGAAGACGCCTCCGCCCAGGCGATCTCGCATGCCTTCCTCATCGGCGTTCCGCTCGCCGTGCTCAGCCTGATCGCGATCGCCTTCCTGCCGAACATCCCCCTCATCAAGCAGAACAACGTCGAGCGTGTGCGCGAGCAGCTCCGAGCGAATGAACTCGCCGTTGCAACCGCCGAGACCGGCTCTGTGCAGGTCGTGCGCCCGGAGGATGACGAGCGATGACGAGCGTTTCGGCTCCCGGCAGCGCTGAAGCGTCTGCGCCGTCGTTGAGTGAGGAGTACGTCGCAGCGCTGACCGACCTCGAGTCGGAGTTCGGCGAGCTCATCACCCATTTCCGGCACACCGTCACGGAGAACGCCGAGCGCTTGAGCCCGGGCCTCCTGCCCACCGCGTACAAGACATTCACGACGATCGTTCGCTACGAGAGCACGACAGCGTCGGTTCTCGTCGATGCTCTGCAGATGGACAAGGGACAGCTGAGTCGGACTCTCCGTGAGCTCGAAGGACTAGGCCTCATCGCCCGCACCCCGGATCCGAGCGATCGTCGAGCCACGCTCCTCTCTCCGACGCCTGATGGCATCACCCGGCTGGCCGAGGCGAGACGCCCCCAGGAGGGGCGGATGCTGCGAGCCCTGAGCAACTGGGATCTCAGCGAGCTCCAGACCCTCACAGCGCTTCTGCACCGTCTCACGACGGGGGCGCGCGAGGCCTGACGCACCCCAGAGCACGATGAAGGCGCGTCGCACCCCTGGGTGCGGCGCGCCTTCATCGTTCTCTGGTCTTCACGCCCCACAGGGCCTAGCGTCGAGAAGTGCTCACCGTCTTCGCTGGCCTCGCCGGCCTCGGACTCGGCCTCTCGCTGATCACCACGACGATGCTGCTCACCTGGCTCAACCCGCATGTCTACATTGACACCGTCGTCATGCTCGCCTCGATCGCCGCCACGCATGGTGATGAGCGCTCGCTCACCGCCGGTGGCGCGGTCGCTGCAAGCCTGGTCTGGTTCACCGCCCTTGGCTCGGCGCCACCCGTCTCAGCGGCGTGCTGCACACGGAGAAGGCCTGGCGCATCATCGACGCGCTGATCGCCCTTGTCATGTGCGCGATTGCTGTCGGCCTCGCCAGACCTCTCCTGTTCGGCTGAGAGGCTGTGCTGACGAAGAAGAGCCACCCCGGCTACCGGGATGGCTCAGCACGCGAAAACACGCCTTAACGCAAGAAAGCCACCCAACAATGGGTGGCTCTCTCACTTAAAAAGAAGTTCGGCGGTGTCCTACTCTCCCACAGGGTCCCCCCTGCAGTACCATCGGCGCTGTGAGGCTTAGCTTCC
>NZ_JBSJZH010000024.1:0-36845 GCF_054798215.1 Microbacterium sp. GXF6406
AGCTTCGGCAGTGGTCACCCCAGCGACGTGACCGCCGTCAATATCTGCTTGCTTGACCCACATCCGCACGGACTCGATCCCGTATCCGAGCTGCAACGCCACACGCTGCACCGTCCCGTGATCGGTCCCGAGCTCTGCACGCAACGTCCGCACCATCCGGACCGCAGCAGCTTTCTCCTCTGTCGAATACCGACGCGTCGTCGGCTTCCCTGATGTCTGCTCTTTCGGCATAACCCCATCCTCGTTTCCAAGGTCAGGAGTCTCCAACAAAACCAGAGCGCTTCACATCAGTGCTTTCGCTGAACACTGCGCCGGCACCGCCACATACACGACCGGGATCTTCCCTGGATCAGCCGAAGGATGGGCGGTGTCGCGCCTTCGACGTTCATGCGCTCGCCCGACCTCGACGAGCGACGTCGTCTTGCCCTGGCCAGGTTCGCCCGACAGGATCAGCCCGAGCTTTCCCACCCGCCGATAGGCGTTGAGCATCACGCGATCGCGCACCGCATGTTGGAACGCCCGAAACTGGGGAGTCTGAATGAACGCACCAGCCTGCGAGTACTGTGCACGGCCTTGGTTGTATATGGCCCGCTCGCCGAAGCTCAGCGCCCGAAGTTGCTCCGACGTGATCGGCGCGGGGCGTTCGTACGTCGTGTCGACGTACTCACGCCAGCCCTCCTTCGTCGCAATCTCGGTCATTCGTCGATCCTCCGTCGCAATTCGTCAAGAGAGTCCCCGATGAAGGGGAATCCGCCCGTGTTGGGCCACTCTTCGGTCGCTGGCTCTTCCTCCGGTGAACCATGAGCTTCAACGTGTGGGTCGTCAGCACCTAGGTTCTTGACGCTCGTCAGATTCATCGGATCCGCAGCAACTGCCGCGGCACGAGCCCGCTGCCGCCCGCTGCGCTTCTTATCGGTGCTCCGAGGCGCCGGATTTCCCTGTCCGGCGAACGCTTTGATCGCCATCGCGAGCTCGCTACGTTCAGCGTCAAGTTCCTCGGTGCGGCTGGCGTACTCGCTCCGGGCGTACCGCCACACATCCCCGAGCAGTGGGAGTTCGTGAACCCGATTCGACCACCGCAGGGGAATGAACTCGCCATCCTGTTCGAGCCAGACGACGTGCAAGTTATAGGGGTCCACTCGGATCGGCCATCGACCGTTCCGCGTCTTGTCATCGGACTTGCGCCGCCACATCCCCCTGAGCCGCTCGGAGTTGTAGATGCGATGGTCGATCGTCACGCCGTAACGGTTGAGCACTCGATGTTGGACAGGCAGCAACGCGATGTAATCGTCGCGCGTCAGTGGCACGTGGAGCTCCGGCACGTACTCACGGAACGCACGACACATCTCGTTCGGCGACAGCTTGATCCTCGGGTGCAGCGGGTCTCGCAACCCGTCGTGCGGGCGATTCTGCCATTCAACGGCAATCCAGTCCTCGATCAGCTCCTGTGCTTGAGCGATAGTCAGGAGTTCCGTGGAGTCGGTGCCTGCATCCCGACCACGGTGCTCGACGCTACGTCCCACATATCCCTTCACATGCTGCAGCAGCATCGAGTTGATCGCCCCGAACGCTCGCTCAACATGTGGCTTGTCCGTCGGCGTGTGCGGCGCTGAGGTGATCAGCGAGATCCCCAACGCTTCGCACGCCGCACGGAAATGCCGCGACAGGTAATTGCGTCCGCGGTCGGTGGTGATCGTGTCTGGAAACACATACGGCTGCGCGAGACGCAAGCGCTCGAACCGTTCCTGATCGATCAGTTGATCGTCAGCCCACGCCGTTGCGATCAAGTGTCGAGTCTCCCGAACGCCCTCCATACGCCGCCCGTATGGAACCAACGCGCGCGCAAGGACCGCAACCAGATCGACGCTCTTCGTCCCCTCGGGACGAAGCATCGCGGCCAGAATCGAACGCGTCGCAACGTCCAGGAGAATCGTCAGCTCGGGTCGGCCGATCGTCTTCTCATCAATCCGCATCATGACGTCAATCCGAGTGGAGTCCATCTCTACCAACTCACCGGGACGCAGTGCTGTACGAGTACCGAACGTGCCGTGCGGCCGAAGCGCCAACGACTCGCGTGTCTTGGCTGAACCGAAGGTGAATTCTCCCCGCTCATCTGCTTCGAGAAGGCGAAAGAACGTCGCACGACTCGGCAGCTTCACCGCATCTCCATGGAGCCGCTTGACGCGCCTCGCGATCTGCTCGATTACTGTTGTCCGACTCACCGTCGATGCACGGCCCCTCCCCCCGAGCTCATGGTTGATCGCCGCGATGAGGCGCGGATCCCATGTGCTCTTGCGCGGAGCTCGCTTGCGCACCGCCGTCGTCCCCTGCTCTCGGAACGCCTTGAGCCGGCGCTCCACCGCTCTCGTGGATATCGTCTTGCCCAATCGCCTCTCCAGCCACTCGCGCTCCGTTTCGACGGCCTTCCCGATCCCTGCCTCGTCGCGGGACGCGTCAATCCGGATACACGACTGCAGCCAGGGGTCCATCCCTGGCTCAATGTCCTCCACCTGCAGCGACAGCTGCAGCAGACCGGAGGTGTCGGCTGACAAAGGTGTCGCGTCGCTGCCAAGCTCATCGATGGCGACCTCGACCTCACCTCCGTCCCCATCCCGGAGGGTTGCGGAGTCCCTCTCGATGAACAGAACCGTGTACTCGCGATTTCGCCACATGAGCGACCCGCCGACAGCAACGCGCATCATCTGCCCCTTTCCCACACCATCGATTTGGCGCTAAGCGGTTGATCGAGATCCGTTTCGAGCAGCCCAGACCACAAGTGCGCGTAGCAGATCGCATACCCGTCGGCACCGATGCCAAGCAGCGCAGATACGGTGCCCAGCGGCAACTTGGCGGCGGGCAGCACGGGCAGTGCCTCGACGCTGGCGCTGTCTCGAAAAGGAGCAAGGAATCGCAAGTTCGCCTCGCGGATCGGCGATTCGGCGTCATAGACGACGTAGCGCCAGCCTCGGTCAGCAGCGAACGCGGCCGTCATGTCGAACTGCGCTCTGACGCCGTCGTCAATCCGAGCCGCGGGCTTGACGTCGATCAGCACGGCCTGCCCATCGTCGAGACGTACGAAATAGTCCGGGCAGTGTTCCCGCAGGCCGTCGGCCGTGGTCCAACGAATCCACATCGGCTGACTCGCAACTGCCACGACGCCAGGCGTGCGGTCCAGTTCGATGAGGCAACCCCGCTCCGTCAAGGATTCGAAGCCTACAGAGGCCTCGAGCCCTCCCATCCAGTGGTACCCGTCATAGTGGCGTTTGAGTCGCCAGCTGGGGAAGCTGCGGACCGGATCGCCGCGCTCGAACGGCACGTCATCACAATCGGCAGCATCAAGTTCCAACTGCACGCCGTCGAGGCAGTACTCAACACGTACTCGCGTCGCGCACACGTCACGAGAACGAGGTGCGGGCCACTGCAGCGTCAGGTCCATAGGGATCCAATCGACATCGACGGATACGTCCTATTCGGCAGTCAGCCTCTCTCCTGAGGAGTGGTTCTGGCCTATATCTTGAGCCTGACAATTTGATCTCCCGATGAGGAAGACCGACTCACGAGCAGGCTATGACTCTCGCCCCGGCACGACAGCCGACACGCCGTCTCTTCCGACACGCTTCGTGAGATTCCGACACTTTCGTGAGACGCTCCGACAGGTTTCGTGAGACTCCGACACTTTTCGTGAGATCGGACAACCGGACACTGAGCCCCAAAAATTTCCGTGACCAAACCGTTGCATTCGTTACCGCGGCGTTATACATTGATCGCACGGTGAATGTTTGCTGTGGCATCCACCGCATGTGATTGCAGGACACTCTTGGTGCAAGGGACAAGGACCGATCGGAAGCCTCTCCGGTCGGTCCTTCACCGTTCGATAGGGTTAGGTCTCATGACCGACCGGAAGCTCGCGCTCGATGCGTGGGAAGGCCTTTTCCGCGCTCAACATGAGCTCCTCAACGCGATGAGCGCCGATTTCGAAGGCACTCCGATCACCCAGGCCGAATACGACGTGCTCCTCACGGTCACGCGTTCGCCTCAGATGACCGCCCGTTTGCGCGATGTGACGGCGAACATGCTCATCAGCCAGCCCAGCGTCTCGCGTCTCGTCGACCGCATGGTCTCGCGGGGTCTATTGACGAAGTGCCCCGATCCCGATGACGGCCGCGGTTCGCTGCTGACGGCGACGGATGCCGGGGCACGGGGGTTCCGTGAAGTGGCGATGGCTCACAGTCGCTCGATCGTCGACCGCATGTCGCCGTTGAACGAAGACGAGCTGCGCACCCTGCGCACCCTCACCGATAAGCTGCGCCACCGCTGACCTCTCCGCTCCGGCACGCGACGACGCGCCGTCTGGCATAGTCGTGTGTGCAGACTCCGCGCCCCGCGGAGCGACAGAGAGGTACACATATGGAGATCGCCGGAATCGTCGGCATCCTGATCCTTGTCGGTATCGGCGTCGTCGTCCTGATCGTGATCGGGCTGATCGCCCTGCTGTTCGCACGCAGCTGGATCAAGGTCGCCCGCGCCGATGAGGCGCTGGTCATCTCGGGACGCAAGCAGAAGGTGCAGCGGGCGATCGTCTCCGCCGACGGCACCGCCAGCTCCGAGATCGTCGACTCGCCCGTCACGGTCATCGTCAACGGCAAGTCGCTCGTCAACCCGATCACGCAGCGCCACGAGATCATCTCGCTGCGCTCGCGCCAGGTCTCGCTGAACGCCGAGGCCCAGTCGCTCGACAGCGTCACCCTGAACGTCGACGGTGTCGCGATCGTGAAGATCGGCTCCGACCCGCTGTACGTGCGCCGCGCCGCCGAGCGCTTCGCCTCGCAGGACAAGGCCATCGAGCAGTTCACCACCGAGCAGCTCGAAGGTGCCCTCCGCGGCATCGTCGCCACCCTCTCCGTCGTCGAGCTCATGCGCGAACGCAAGAAGTTCTCCGACCAGATCGCCGCCGAGGTCTCGCAGGAGCTCGCCGAGCAGGGTCTCATCCTCGACTCGTTCCAGATCAAGGGCATCACCGACAAGGTCGGTTACATCCAGTCGCTGGGTGCTCCCGAGATCCAGGCGAAGCGCCAGTCGGCGGAGATCTCGCAGACCAACGCCGACCGTGCGATCAACCAGAAGTACATCGCCAACCAGGAAGCGAACCTGATCGAGCAGACCGCGCTCGACACGAACACCGCAAACGCCAACGCCGGCATCGGCCGTGCGCGCGCCGAGGCCGAGCAGGCCGAGCAGCTCGCCCGTGCCCAGGCGGAGCAGGCCGTTCTTCAGCAGCAGGCCGAGAACAAGCAGGCCCAGCTCGACGCCGATGTCAAGCGCGTCGCCGACGCGCAGAAGTACGAGGCCGAGACCCGCGCTCAGGCCGAGCTCTACACCCGCGAGCGCGCCGCCGAGGCCGCCGCGATCGAGCAGGTCAAGCAGGCCGAGGCCCGCACCCGCATCGCCGAGCAGCAGGCGAAGGCCGACAAGGCCCGTGCCGATGGTGAGTCCGCCGCGGCCGTCGCCAAGGCCACCGGTGAGGCCGATGCGCTGCGCGCGCAGGCAGAAGCAGAGTCCGAGGCGCGCCGCCTGCGCGCCAACGCCGAGGCCGACGCCATCCGCGCCGAAGGTGAAGCTCGTGCAGCCGCCGTCGAGGCAGAGGCGAACGCCATCGCCTCGAACCAGGAGGCCTTCCTGTCGCAGCGCGTGCTCGAGGTTCTGCCGCAGATCATGGGCGAGTTCGCCAAGGGTTACGCGAGCATCGGCAACGTGTCGATCGTCGGCGGCTCGGGCGAAGACGGTGCGTCGAACCTCGTCGGCGCCGACAGCGCCAAGGCGATGAAGTCGGTCTTCGACAGCGTCAGCACGGCGACCGGCCTCGACATCGCCGCGATCATCCAGGGCCAGGCGGTCGGCCGCGGCATCGGTGAGAGCCTGTCGAACACCGCGCCGGCGACGAGCACCGAGACGAAGCCCACGCGCACCGCAGCGGCTCCGCCGCCCCCGGCATCAGCCGAATAAGTCACACGCCAGAGGCGTCGATCACTTCCAGGGTCGGCGCCTCTTTCGTGCGCGGACCTGAGCCTGCGGGCTGCGGAGCGGGCGGGGTGCCCGGCACAAGCCCGCACCGGCAGGACGCGCGAAGATGGAGGGGTGACAGTTTTCGACATCGCCGGCATCGGCCGGGGCCTCGTCTTCGCCGAAGCGCTGGATGATCTGGCCGCGGCTCTCGATGCGAGCGCGGCGGTCGTCGTCAGCGCCCCTCCCGGCACGGGAAAGACGACGCTCGTGCCACCCGCGGTCGCGAGCCGGGTTTCGGGACGCGTCATCGTCACCCAGCCGCGCCGCGTCGCCGCGCGCGCGGCGGCCCGCCGTCTGGCCGAGCTCGACGGCAGCCGGCTCGGTGATCGGATCGGATTCACGGTCCGCGGCGAGCGCGAGGTGTCGGATGCCACGCGCGTCGAGTTCGTCACGGCGGGCGTGCTGCTGCGGCGGTTGCTCACGGATCCGGGGCTCGACGGCGTCGATGCGGTCATCATCGATGAGGTGCACGAGCGGGCTCTCGAGACGGATTTGCTGATCGGTCTGCTCGGCGAGGTGCGCGAGCTGCGCGACGATCTCGTGCTGATCGCCATGTCGGCGACGATCGATGCGGAGCGGGTCGCCGAGACGATCGGGGCGGATGCCGCACCTGCTCCCATCGTGACGCAGGCTGTGCCGCAGCATCCGCTCGTCGAGCGCTGGGCGCCCGCGCCCTCTGCGCGTCTCGATGACCGTGGCGTCACGCGCGATTTCCTCGACCATGTGGCGCGCACGACGGTGTCGGCCGCGGACGAGCGGGAAGACGACGTCCTCGTGTTCGCACCGGGCGCACGCGAGATTTCCGAGATCGCGCGCCGCATCCGCGATGCGGCGCCCGGGCATGATGTGCGCGAGCTGCACGGGCAGGTGCCGGCCGCCGAGCAGGATGCCGTCATCCGCGGCCGTCGAGCGGGTGAGGCCCCGCGCATCATCGTCGCGACATCGATCGCCGAGTCGTCGCTGACCGTCCCGGGGGTGCGCCTCGTCGTCGATACGTGTCTATCGCGGGTTCCGCAGCGCGATGCCGGCCGAGGGATGAGCGGCCTCGTCACGGTTCCCACCTCGCGCGCATCGGCCGTGCAGCGCGCCGGACGCGCGACGCGTCAGGGCCCGGGCACCGTCATCCGCTGCGTCGATGAGCGCACCTTCGCCGCCGCCCCCGCGCGCCCCGCCCCCGAGATCGCCTCGACCGACCTCGCCGACGCGGCGCTCCTGCTCGCCTGTTGGGGAGCCCCCGGCGGCACGGGGCTCCGCCTGCTCGATCCGTTGCCCGCGGACAGCCTGCGCGATGCTCTGCGGACGCTGGAAGCGCTCGGCGCGATCGATGACACCGGACGCGCGACCGACGAGGGCCGCACGCTCGCGCGCATCCCGACAGACCCCCGGCTGGCGCGCGCCCTCGTCGACGGCAGCGCTCTGATCGGCGCTCGCTCGGCGGCCGAGGTCGTCGCCCTTCTCAGCGGCGATGTGAGAGTCAGCGATGCGGATGCCGCATCCGCCCTCGCCTCGCTGTCTGCCGGCCGCTCCCCCGAGGCCCGGCGCTGGCAGCAGGAGGTGCGGCGTCTGGAGCGCCTCGCCCCGCCGCGCACGGCGCAGACGGTGACCGTGCCACGGGCCGACGAGGTCGGCATGATCATCGCCCTCGCGTTCCCCGAGCGCATCGCACACCGCGTCGACCGCTCCGCGCAGGGCGCGACATACCTGCTGGCTTCGGGTACACGCGCCGGTGTCTCCGGGCCCCTCGCCGGTGCCGAGTGGCTGGCCGTCGCCGATGTCACGCGTGCGCAGGGTCGCGCCGCTGCCGGCACGGGTGCCGTGATCCGCACCGCCGCCGCCATTTCCTCGGAGGCCGCCGAGCGCGCGGCCGGGCCGTTACTCACCGATCGGGTCGAAGCGCGCTTCATCGATGGCCGTGTCGTCGGGCGTCGTGAACGACGACTCGGCGCGATCGTGCGTTCTTCTGTGCCGGTGCGCGTATCGGCCGATGAGGGCGGGCGCGAAGCGGCGCGCCGGGCGATCGCCGAGCAGGGCGTGGACGTCTTTACCTGGTCGGAGTCCGCCGACGCCCTCCGCCGACGCCTCGCGCTGCTGCACCGCACGCACGGATCCCCCTGGCCGGATGTCTCGGACGACGCGCTCCTCGACTCCCTCGACCTCTGGCTCGGCCCCGAGATGTCCGCACTCGCCTCGGGAACCCCGACCTCGCGCATCGATCTGACCGCCGCGCTTCGCCGCCTGCTGCCGTGGCCCGCGGCATCCGAATTCGATGCCCTCGCCCCCGAACGCCTCGACGTTCCCAGCGGCTCCCGCGTGCGCATCGCCTACCCGCCGATCGACGATCCCGCAGCCCGGCCCGTCGTCGCCGTGAAGCTGCAGGAGTGCTTCGGCTGGGCCGCGACGCCCCGCCTCGCCGACGGCCGGGTTCCGGTGCTGTTCCACCTGCTCTCACCCGGCGGTCATCCGCTGGCCGTCACCGACGACCTCGCCTCGTTCTGGTCGGGCCCCTATGCGCAGGTGCGCGCCGAGATGCGCGGACGGTATCCGAAGCATCCCTGGCCGGAGGACCCGTGGGATGCCGTCCCCACCCGGCACACGAAGAAGCGGGCAGGACTCGCCTGAGCCGGGCGCCTCAGCATTCGATGACGTTGACGGCGAGGCCGCCCTCGCTCGTCTCCTTGTACTTCGTCGACATGTCCAGGCCCGTCTGGCGCATGGTCTCGACGACCGCGTCGAGCGACACGTAGTGCTCGCCATCGCCGCGCAGCGCGAGGCGTGCGGCGGTGACGGCGGTGGATGCCGCGATCGCATTGCGTTCGATGCAGGGGATCTGCACGAGACCCCCGATCGGGTCGCAGGTGAGCCCGAGGTGGTGCTCCATGGCGATCTCGGCGGCGTTCTCGATCTGCCGGTTCGTGCCGCCCATCACGGCGGTCAATCCGCCCGCGGCCATGGCGCACGCCGAGCCGACCTCGGCCTGGCAGCCGCCCTCGGCGCCGGAGATCGATGCGTTGGCCTTGAAGAGCGAACCGAGGGCGGTCGCGGTGAGGAGGAAGCGCCGGATGCCGCGGCGGCGATTCGCCTCGGTGATATCGGCTTCGTCCGCTTCCTGCGCCGCCTCGGCCGGGGAACTCCCGAACCCGAACAGCGCACTGCCGACCAGCTCCCCGTGCGGTGTGACGGCGTTTCCTGAGCCGAGTCCAGCGCCGGCGAGGAAGCGCCACCAGTACATCGCGACGGCCGGCAGGATTCCCGCCGCCCCGTTGGTGGGAGCTGTGACCACGAGGCCCCCGGCGGCGTTCTCCTCATTGACGGCGAGCGCGAACGCCCCCAGCCATTCGCCGGGCATCTCCCGTGCCCCACTCGATTCCGACTCTTCGAGCTGTTCGCGGATGGCCCCCGCCCGACGTTTTACCCGCAGCATTCCCGGCAGCACGCCCTCGGCGTGCAGACCGGCATCGACGCAGGCGGCCATAGCATCCCAGATGCGGTCGAGACCGGCGGCGATCTCCTGCTCGGAGCGCAACGCCATCTCGTTGTTCCGGGCGACATCGGCGATCATGAGACCGTGCTCATCGCACAGGTCCAGCAGCTCTGCAGCATCCGCATAGTCGAACGGCATGGCCGCGGTCTCGACGGCCGCGTCCTCGCCCTCCCGGCGGATGAACCCGCCGCCCACCGAGTAGTAGGTCTCCTCGCTCACCGTCTCACCCGCACCATCTGTCGCGATGAGGGTCATGGCATTCGGATGCCCCGGCAGCCGTGTACGCGGCTCGAACACGATGTCGGCCTTCTCGAAGGCGACCTCATGAACCCCGTCGAGGAGCAGCCGCTCCCCCGCAGGGAAGTCCGTCCAGGCCGAACGCACGTCATCGGGCTCGCACGTCTCGGGCGAGAGTCCGCGCAGGCCCGCGACGACGGCATCCGGCGTTCCGTGCCCGATTCCGGTCGCGCCCAGCGAACCGTAGAGAATTCCGGTGACCCGAGCCACCCGATGAAGCGCTCCGCCCGCCGTCAGCCGCCCGACGAAGTCCCGCGCGGCGCGCATCGGACCGACCGTGTGCGAGCTCGACGGCCCCACTCCGATGGAGAAGAAGTCGAAGGCCGAGACGTACGCAGTCACACTTCCAGGCTACGTCCGTTCCGGAGCACGCGGTCGATTTCACCCTTGCCCTGATTGTAAACATCAGTTACAAATGGACCAGCAACGAAGCACGGAGTCCCCCATGACGCGCACGACCGGTCCCGCAGATGCCCGCGGCGGGTTTCTGCGCGTGCCGGGGAAATCCCGTCCGCAGGACAGCCGCCGCGCCAACCGGTCGCTGCTGCTGCAGGAGCTCTTCACCCGCGGTGCCCTCAGCCGCGCCGATCTCGCCCGCATCTCCGGCCTGACCCGCCCCACCGTCTCGAAGGTCATCGGCCAGTTGCTCGAGGACGGAATCGTCCGCGAACTCGCGCCGGAAGACGAGGCGGCACCGCCCGCGCAGCAACCGGCCCGAGCGGGGAAGAAGGGCATCCGAGTCGCGATTCGCGACGATGAACTGAACGTCATCGCCCTCGACCTCTCCTCCCCCACCCACGCGCTGGGCGCACGCACAGACCTCCGCGGCCGCCTGCTCGACACGGCGGAACTTCCCTGGAACGGCACGACCGGAGAGCGTGCGATCGAGATCGTTCAGACGCTGATCATGCGACTGCGATCCGGCACCGCACAGACGCTCGCCACCGGAATCGCCGTGCCCGGCATCGTCAGCGGAGACGGCTACGTGCGCATGGGTGTGCGCCTCGGCTGGCACGACGTCGCCCTGTCCGACCGACTCACCGCCGCGACCGGCATCCCGACCTACGCAAGCAACGACTCGCAGACCATCGCCCTCGGAGTGCACGCCTACGGCGCTCCCGTCGAGTCCGCACGGCGCAGCCTCATGGCCGTCACGATCGAGCATGGCGTCGGCGCAGGATTCATCCTCGACGGAATGCTCTTCCAGGGCAGCCAGTACGCGGCAGGCGAGTTCGGTCATGTCACGGTCGATCCGGACGGTCCCGCCTGCCTGTGCGGACGACGCGGATGCCTCGATGCGATCGCGTCCGCCCCTCAGCTGCGCTCCCGCCTGGAGGCCACCGGCACCGAACGCCGCGCCCAAGAACTCCGCAGCGCCGGCGGAGCGCTCGGTCTCATCCTCGCGCCCATCGTCAGCGCCCTCGATCTCGACGAGGTCGTGGTGTGCGGACCCGCCGACCTCGTCGAGGGCGAATTCCTGCGCGCGGCCATCGACGGCATCCGCAGCCGCAACCTCGACTCCGTCAGCCACGACGTCTCGATGCGCTATGCCGGCAGCGGCCATGAAGCCGCCCTCACCGGCGCCACCGCACTCGTGCTCTCCAAGACCCTCGGCATCGCCTGATGCCGAGTCAGCAGTACCCACGAATCGGAAGGAACATCGCCCCCATGAAGGAAGGAACATCGCCCATGACCGGAGGAAGCAGACGACTGGCCAAATGGGTCGCGATCGGCGCAGCGTCCGCCGCCGCGATCGCGTTCTGCGGTCCGCTCGGGTCCGCTGTCGCCGATGACATCGCCCCCGCCGCAGAATCCGGGTACGTCCTGACGGGTGCCGCAGCGCAGCCGAACACCTACGGCAACGACACCCCCACGCTGCCGTTCATCGACAAGGACGGCACGTTCTACGTGCAGAACGCAGCCGCGCACTACGGCGCCGATGACGCACGCGTATGGAACTTCTACTCGGGCAGCGACTTCGACGACCTGACCCGCCACCCGATCAGCGACGCCGTGAACCCGGCCGACCCGAGCGACTCGAACGCCGACACCACGACCCGCTGCAACAACAGTCCGACCGGCCGCACCGCCACGTCCGCACCGGACACCTCCACGTACGCGCACCCGAACTACTGCGACCTCACCGGAGTCTGGGTCGACCCCGATTCCGGCGACTGGTACGGCCTCGTGCACAACGAGTTCACGCCGCAGCCGTTCGGCGACGGCATGCACTACGACGCCATCGACTACGCCGTCTCCCGCGATCAGGGGGCGACATGGACGATCCTCAACCAGATCATCACCTCGCCGTTCAGCACCGAGCGCGATGACACCTCGGCCTTCCCCGGCGCCATCTACAACTACGGCGACGGCGATCCGCGCCTGTTCGTCGACAACGCCTCCGGGTACTTCTACGTGTACTACGCCTCGCGCACCATCGCGAAGCCCGGCGTCGAGGGCGGCCAGTCCTGGCTGCAGCACGTCGCCCGCGCACCGATCTCCGAGAAGATGGCACCGTCGTCGTGGAGCAAGTGGTATGACGGGGCATGGTCGGAACCGGGCGTCGGCGGCCAGGAGAGCAACATCATCCCGGCTGATGACGGCGGCACCGGCTACACCGCCCCGGAAGACGACTACGACCCCGCCGAGCTTGGATCTCAGCCGGAGCAGGTTGCCGCAGGAGTCCTGCCGGATGACTCGCCCCTCGCCGTGATGAACATCTCGTGGAGCGCGTACCTCGGCATGTACATCGGGACTCCGCAGAACAACGTCGCCCAGGACACCGGCACGAAGACGCCCCAGCATTACTACGGCACGACCGACCTCGCGACCCAGCAGTGGGTGGACCTGGGCGCCGTCGACACGAATCTCAACGGCTCCTGGTACCGCTGGCTCGTCGATTCGGGCAACCTGACCAGCTCGACGATCCTCGGCAAGACCTTCCGCACGTACTGCACGTTCGAGTGCTCGACGTACTGGAACGAGTACGTCGAGACGACGATCGAGCCGGCGTCCGCCACGTCGCTGCCGACGGCTCCCGTCGACACGGATGCTGCGTACACGATCTCGAACGGCACCGATGAGGTGCTCGTGCAGGACGGTGCCGAGGCGGGCGCCGCCGCCGCGGGCGCGGCATCCTCCGCGTGGAAGTTCACCAGCACGGATGACGGCTTCTTCACCATCACCAACGCCGCCAGTGGGAAGGCGCTGAGCGCCTATGGCTCTGTCGACGGCGCTCGCGCCTGGGGCGCGGGTCTGAGCCTGTACCCCGTCGCCACCTCGGGCGACGACCTCACCGCACAGCAGTGGTCTTTCCAGGAGATCGTGACTCTCGATGAGGAAACCGGCACGTCGGTCGGCACCGGCGAGTACCGCCTGGTGAACCGATTCTCGAACCTGGCGCTGAGTCTGCAGCCCGACGCGGAAAAGCAGGCGGCCATGGCGCCCATCCGCCAGTGGGAGCCGGCGGCCGGCGCCTCGGACCCGCGTCCGGCGAGCTCGCAGGTGCTCACACTGACGCCGGCGGGCTGACCCGACCCGCGCAGAAAGCGGAGTGCCCCGCTCCATCCGAACGATGGAGCGGGGCACTCCCGGCATCCGCGCGTGGACAAGACGAAACCCCCGCCACTTTCGCGACGGGGGTCAATACTGTCTCAACACAGTGTGCGCCCGAAGGGACTCGAACCCCTAACCTTCTGATCCGTAGTCAGATGCTCTATCCATTGAGCTACGGGCGCATTTTCTTGGCTTTCCCCTGCGGGGTGGGCCTAGAAAAGAATACATGACCCCTGCCCTGAACGCGAACCGAGACCCTAAGCCGTGTTTCCCGCGCGTTTCTTCCTCGCCCGCTGCTCGGATGAGAGGGCCTGCAGGTCGACCAGACGCAGCGCCTGCATGCGTGCTTCGCGCATCACGGCGTAGTCGGGATCCTCGTCAGGACGCATCCCCTCGACGTGCAGACGACGATCCAGGTTGCTGCGCACATCATGCCAGGCCGCCTCGCGCGCCCCTTCGACGAGGGCACCGAGTTGCTCGGGACTCTCGACCATGGCGCGGAGCTTGTCGGCGACACCGGCGGACTGCTTGGCACGGCGACGCAGATTCCGAACGTCACGGTCACGGTAGTCGTGCGTGCCCGCAGGGTCGGAATGGCGACCGCGCGCACGTCGACGCAGATCCTTCACCATCACCGCCGCCTGCTCCGACTCATCGGCCATCGCCAGCAAAGCAGCACGGGCATCATCGAGGTACTGGGCGGCATCGAACACGCCACCCTGGGCGATCGTGCCGACAAGGATCTGGTTCTTGACCGTCAACCGTGCCGCAGCCGTCGCGATGGCGACGCCTTCGGCGATGGCATCCGCAGTTCGTCCCACCCGTACCTCCTCCTGATGAATCGTACCGCTACCGATCTGCGCCGGTCTCCGTCACAATAGGGGGCAAGAAGCAGGTCGCCCCTGCGATCGAGCTCACGGTGCGCACCCGAAACGCGCTCGAGGAGGACGCATGAAACGGCTGACCCTGGCCGGGAACACGACGGTGATCACCGGCGCCGCCAGCGGCATGGGCGCGGAAGTCGCCCGACAGCTCTCCGCCGCCGGCGCGAACGTCGCGCTCCTCGACCGCAATGGTCCGGGCTTGGCTGCGGTCGCCGCCGACCTGTCCGGCATGGTCACCACGCACATCGTCGACGTCAGCGACGATGAGGCAGTCGAACGCACCATCGCAGACGTGATCGACGCCCACCCGAGCATCAACGCCCTCGTCACGTGCGCCGGGTCATCCATGCTGGGCACACTCGAGCAGCTCACGATGGAAGAGATGCGCTGGCTCATGGACTCGAACCTGTGGGGCACCGTCTCGGTGACGAAGCACCTGCTTCCCGCACTGCGGCGCGCACCCGGCGCGCACGTCACCCATCTCGCCAGCGTCTACGGTCTCGCCGCCCCGGGCGGGCGCATCCCCTATTCGATGACGAAGTTCGCCGTACGAGCGTTCTCCGACGCGCTCCGCCACGAGCTCGAAGACACCACCGTCACGGTCGGGACCGTATTCCCCGCCGGAGTCCGTACCGGAATCATTCTGCACGGCCGCTACGCCGCGACGATAGACCCGGCCGTTGCCGCGCGCGCCGCATCAGCCCAGGCAGCGCTCTACAGCACCGACCCCGCGGACGCCGCCGCGGCGATCATCCGCGCGACCGCGCGACGTCGCAAGCGCACACTGGTGGGCACCGAGGCGCGCCTGATCGACCTCGTGACCCGCATCGCCCCGACCGGATACTGGACCGCGATGCGCAGCACTCTGCGTCAGGCGACAGATACGACCACCCCGGCCTGAGCATCCGCGGCCATCAGCGGACGACACCCACCCAGATGCCGGATGCCCACACCTGCTGGCTCTCGTTGCACCCGACCGATCCGGGATACCCGCGCACGACCGCCATGCAGTTCGCGAGGAACTCCGGGTCACCGCCGAACAGCGACCCGTATGACGGCGATGAGCTCATGGCACCCCAGACGCGGAACTGATAGATGTGCGCCAATTCATGCGCCATCGCCCAGTTCAACCGTGCATCACCCCAGGAGGCGATGTCCGCACGGTACTTGATGTATCCATCGCTGTTCGCGCAGGCAGCCGCCTGACCGCCCGCGCACGACGACGACTCGTAGAGTCCGACACCGCCCCCGCCGACGCGGTCGAGAGCGGCCCGGACCCGCGCATAGCCCGCGGCGCCGCTCGTGCCGGCACGCGGCGGAGAGGAGACGCCCGCGGGAACCCGAGCGGCATCGTGAGCGGCGACATCGGCGTTGACCTTCTTCGTCAGTGCCCGCACCGTCGCTGCGGCGCCGGTCACGACATCCGGGTCCTCCCGTTCGGAGAGAACCTGCTCCTGGGCGGCGAGAGCAGCCGCACGGTGCGTTCCCGAATCGATCTTGCCCTCACCGCTGTCGAGCGCGGTGCGCAGCTCGCCGACCGCTGTCACGAAGTCCGACCGCACTGCGAGAACCCCGGCACGATCAGCCTCATCGGCCTCCGCGGTCTCGATGAGAGCGTCCAATCGAATGCCACGATCGACTTCGTTGATGCGCTGCTCGTCCTCGTGAACGGCCTGCGCCATCACCTCGGCGTATTCGCGCTCCAGATGCACCGCCTTGTCGACGAGCGACACGGCGCAGACCGCGACGACAGCCAGGGCCACGGTGACCGACCGGCGAAGATTCATTCGAGGAACCCTGTCGTGTCGGCCAGCTGATCTTCCTGCGCGGCGATCGCCACGCGCAGATCGGCGAGCCGCTCGGTGCGGGTCAGGTTCGCCGCACGCTCAGCATCGCGCTCAGACTGCAGCCGTTGGACTTCGTCCCGCGCCTGTTCGACGGCGAGCTCGCGCTGCTGGTCGGCGAGCACGACCGCGACACTCCCGCCGAGCACCAGAAGGGCGCCGACTCCCAGTGCAAGTACCCGCATGTCATCCCCAGATCCGGATCGCCCCCGGCCCTCCAATCTATCCGGTCGGCGTCTCCGTCATCGATCCGGGCCCCTCGAACAGGCGTCGCGCACGCTCTTCACCGATCACCAGGTGCTCGGCCACCAGCCCCTCGACGCGGCCGATGTCGCGCACCGCCATCGCTTCGTAGAGCTGGCGGTGGTCGGCGGCCATCGAGGGGGCATCCTCCGTGGTTCCGAACACCCACTTGAGCCGCGTCGAGAACAGACTGATGAGTTCCATGAGCAGATCGTTCCCGGCCATGACCGCGATCTGCTCGTGGAAGGCTCCGCTGAGTCTCTGCGCACGCTCGGTCTCGCTGTTGCGCGCCGCCTCTTCTTCCTCCTCGACCAGGAGAAGCAATTCGGCGAGCTGCCGCTCATCGTGACGCTCGGTCGCGAGCACGAAAAGCAGCGATTCGACCGCCGCCCGGACCTCGGAGAAATCCCGCACATCGGAGACCGAGAACTCGCGCACGACGGCCCAGGTGCGCGGTCGCCCCACGACGATCCCCTCGGAGATCAAGGCGCGGATGGCCTCGCGAACCGGCAGCCGGGAGACATCGAGTTCTGCGGCGATCTCACGTTCCACGAGACGCGCGCCCGGTTTTCTTCGACCGAGCACGATGTCGTCCCGCAGAAGCCGCGTCACGCGCGCAGACTCCAGCTCCCCAGATTTCCACCCCATCGCGACATTCTCGCACTCACCTGCGGTTTTCACCAGGACTTCTCCGAGAAGGAGATCTTCTCGCATCATGCACGCGTCAACCGCGCCGCCGGCAGCGCACCCGTCGCGACGGCCCGGCCACGCGTGTTGACCCACTGGCTCCAGGAGCCCGCGTAGACCCGGGCGGGATACCCGGCGTGCTCCAGCGCGAGCGCCGTGTGCATGGCGGCCACGCCGGAGCTGCAATAGACGGCGACGGGGACGCCGTCACGGATGCCCGCGGTCGAGAAGATGCGCCGCAGCACCTCGGGACGGTGCAGACGTCCGTCGGCGGCGACCGCGGCCATCGCGGGCAGGTTCACCGCGCCGGGGATGTGCCCGCCGACCGTCCCGGTCGAGACCTGAGCACCGCTGTACTGCTCGGGGGTGCGGACGTCCAGGAGCACGCCGCGATCGACGAAGCCGTCGACGTCCTCGATCCTCAGAGCACCGATGCGGTCACCCTCTCCGAGGAGAACGACATCGCCGGGAGCCGATCGGGCATCTCCGCTCTCGAGCGGGAGCAGTTCTGCCGCCCAGGCCCGGATTCCTCCATCGAGCACCCGTACATCGATGCCGCCCCCGCGCAGCAGCCACCACAACCGCGCCGCGGGGACGCCACGATTGTCGTCGTAGGCGACGACGACATCTCCCGCACTGATCCCCCACGAGCGCGCCGACCGTTGCAGATCCGCACGCGTCGGCAACGGATGCGAACCATCACGGGGGTCAGCGCGGCGAGCCAGCTCGCGCTCGAGGTCGACGTAGACCGCGCCGGGCAGATGCGCTCGCACATAATCCGGACGCCCCTCGGGCAGGTCCAACCGCCACCGCACATCCAGCAGCCGCACTGCAGCCCCCTCGCCGCGCTCGGCTGTGCGCTGCAGGTGCAGCAGCTGCGCGACGCTGACGAGATGGCTCATGCCCCCAGCATCCGGGCGTCGGGGCTCATGCGTCATCCACGCACGAAACATCGCGTCACGCGATGAAATCTGGCGAAATCAGGCGTGCTTGCGCATGGCGTCCTCGGCGGCGACCCAACCGAGCATGGCGCACTTCACGCGCGCGATGTACCGCGAGACGCTGTCGAGCACGGCGGCGTCGCCGAACTCCTCCTCATCGAGCTCGATCTTGCCGCGCGAGCGCAGAGCCTCACGGAAGACGTCGATGAGGCGCTGCACCTCTTCGGTCGACTTTCCCTCCACGAGGTCGGCGAACAGCGAGGCGGACGCCTGCGAGATCGCGCAGCCGTGGCCCTCCCAGGCGATCGCCTCGACGAGACCGTCTGCGACATGCACCTGCAGGGTGATCTCGTCGCCGCAGGTCGGATTCAGCTGATGCGACTGGGCCGCGATCTCCTCCCGCAGCCCGAAGCCGTGAGGGGTGCGGGAGTGGTCGAGAATGATCTCCTGGTAGAGGGCCTGCAGATCGCTGGAAGTCATGCTCGTGCTCCGAAGAAGTCGATGGTGGCGCGCACGCCGTCGAGGAACGCGTCGACCTCGTCGGCCGTCGAATACAGATACGTGCTGGCGCGCGTGGATGCTGTGACACCGAGGCGGCGGTGCAGCGGCTGGGCGCAGTGGTGCCCGACGCGCGCCGCGATGCCGCGGTCGTCGAGGAACTGGCCGATGTCGTGGGCGTGGATGCCGGGGATGTCGATGCTCGCGAGCCCGAGCCGAGGCAGGTCGATGCCCGCTCCGAGCACGCGGACGCCGGCGATCGCAGCGAGCCCTTCGGTCAGGCGCGCCCCGAGCTCGGCTTCGTGCGCGGCGATGCGGTCCATGCCGACGGCGTTCAGGTAGTCGACGGCTGCGGCGAGCGCGATCGCCTGCGATACCCGCTGCGTACCGGCCTCGAACCGCTGCGGAGGCGCCAGGTATTCGGCCTCGGTGGTGGTGACCGTGGTGATCATCGACCCGCCGGTGAGGAACGGCGGCATGGCCTCGAGCAGCTCACGTCGCCCGTAGAGGGCGCCGATGCCGGTGGGGCCGAGCATCTTGTGTCCCGACAGGACGGCGAAGTCGACATCGAGCGCCTTCACGTCGAGGGGAAGGTGCGGTGCCGACTGGCAGGCGTCGAGCAGAACGAGCGCGCCGACGGCACGGGCTGCCGCCACGATCTCGGCGATCGGGTTGACGACGCCGAGCACATTCGAGGCGTGGGTGACGGCGACGATACGGGTGCGCTCGGTGACCGGGGCCTCGTCGAGGCGGAGGGCGCCATCGTCGTCGAGCGGGATCACGCGCAGGGTCGCGCCGGTGCGGGCGGCGAGCTCCTGCCAGGGGATGAGGTTGGCGTGGTGCTCCATCTCGGTGGTGACGATCTCGTCACCGGGACCGATCCGCAGGCATTCGGCAGCTGCGCCCCCGCGACCGGCGGAGGCGTTCGAGATCGAGTACGCGACGAGGTTGATCGCCTCGGTCGCGTTCGAGGTCCAGACGAGCTCCTCCTCGTCGGCGCCGATGAAGGAGGCGACCGTCGCACGGGCGTCCTCGAATGCGAGGGTCGCCTCGGCGGCGAGCGTGTGCGCGCCGCGGTGCACGGCGGAGTTCCACGTCGTGAGGAAGTCGCGTTCGACGTCGAGCACCTGCTGAGGTCGCTGCGCGGTCGCGCCCGAGTCGAGATAGACGAGCGGATGCCCGTTCACCTCGGAACGCAGAATCGGGAAGTCCGCGCGGATGCGGAGGATCTCGGCATCCGTCAAAGCGGCGTCAGCGGACAGAGCGGTCATCCCTCAAGCTTCTCACCTGCGGCGATGCCGTGGCTGTGCGCGGTTGAGGTCAGGCGGGCGGGGCGTCGGGGTCGAGGGTCTTCAGCGTGTCCTTCTCGACGGCGTTGTCCGCCTCGAGCTGGTCTTCGGTCGTATCGTCGCCGCCGAGGGGCGCATCGTCGATCGTGTCATCGGCGGCGTTCTCGGGGCGGCGTTCTTCGGCGGGGTCGGGTCGATGATCATCCATGTCCGCGAGGTTACGCCCGTTGCCGGTTCTCGTGATGCCCCTTGATTTTTCCTGCATGCTTGTTGTCCGGCATCCGGAATCAGCCTCGAGGATGACCCTCGCGGTACTTCAGGAGGACGCGGGAGAGCGCGCATCCTCCGTAACGTCGATGACATGATCACAGCAGAAGGCCTCACGAAGAGGTTCGGAGACAAGACCGCCGTCGAGGATGTGTCGTTCACGATCCGCCCCGGCAGCGTCACCGGTTTCCTCGGTCCGAACGGCGCCGGCAAGTCCACGACGATGCGCATGCTCGTCGGCCTCGACCGCCCCACCTCCGGCCGGGCGACCATCAACGGTGTCGAGTACCGCGGCCTGCGCTCCCCGCTGACCGAGGTGGGCGTGCTGCTCGATGCGAAGGCCGTGCACACCGGCCGCAGCGCCCGCAACCACCTGCGCGCCATGGCCGCGACCCACGGCATCCCCTCCTCCCGCGTCGATGAGGTCATCGAGCTCGCCGGAATCGGATCCGTGGCCCGCAAGCGAGCCGGAAAGTTCTCGCTCGGCATGGGCCAGCGACTCGGCATCGCCTCGGCGCTGCTCGGCGACCCGCACACCCTCATCCTCGACGAGCCCGTGAACGGGCTTGATCCCGAGGGCGTCATGTGGGTGCGCCAGTTCGTGCGGCATGCGGCTTCCGAGGGGCGCACCGTGCTGCTCTCCAGCCACCTGATGAGCGAGATGGCTCAGACCGCCGATCATGTGATCGTCATGGGCCGCGGACGCGTGCTGGCGGATGCCTCGATCGCCGAGCTGGTCCGTTCGTGGACCCGCTCGACCGTGCACGTGCAGACGCCGCGCGCCTCGGATCTCGTCGCGGCCCTCGCCGGGCCCGAGATCGCGATCACGTCGACGGGCCCGGAGACCCTCGAGATCATCGGCGTCCCCGCTTCCCGCATCGGCGATGTCGCCGCAGACCGTCGCATCCCGCTGCATGAGCTGACCCCGACGACCGGTTCGCTCGAGGACGCGTACCTCGCCCTCACCGGTGACGCCGTTGAATACCGCAGCGCCATCGTGCCGGATGCCGCGCCCGCCCCCGTTCTTCAGGAGACCGCATCATGACCGCTCTCGACACCGCCCCGCGCCGCGCGTCCCACGTCGCGGCGTCGTACCGGGTGACGTTCCCGCGTCTGCTGCGCAGCGAATGGATCAAGCTCAGCACGCTGCGCTCGACCTGGTGGTCGATCGGCCTGACCGCCGTGCTGACCTTCGGGATCGCACTGCTGATGGCCGCCGCGTTCCAGAACGCTCCGGGATTCCCGGCGATCAACGCCGTCGTCATCCCGTTCCAGTTCACGATGCTGCTGGCCGGCATCCTCGGGGCGATCGCCGTGACCGGCGAGTACGCCACGGGGATGATCCGTTCGACGTTCGCCGCTCAGCCGCGCCGCGGCGCAGTGCTCGCGGCGAAGGCCGTGGTCGTCGCCGCGTTCCTCTTCATCGCCTCGCTGGTGATCTTCGCAGTTGCCGCGGTGCTCGTCGCCCCGTTCTTCAGCGGGGATGACGCGATTGACTGGCGCATCGACGGCACCTGGATGCCGATCCTCACCGCGTCCGCATCGATGGCGGTCTTCGCACTCATCGGCCTCGCCTTCGGCTTCATGATCCGCTCGGGGGCCGGGGCGATCGCCGCGGCCGTCGGGCTGCTGTTCGTGCTGCCGATCGTCGCGAGCATCTTCGCCGGCGTGAGCAGCGACTGGGAGTGGATCGGTTGGGTCGCCGACCACCTGCCTCTGGCCGCCGCCCAGTATGCGATCATCACCGAGCCCGGCGCCCCCGTGGAGGCAGCGGAGGCCTGGGGCACGCTCGCCGCGTGGGTCGCTGCGACCGCGCTCGGAGCGTGGGCGGTCCTGCGCACCCGTGACGCGTAAAGTCGACCACGTGATCGACAGCCGCAGCTCCTCCCCCGCCTCGGCGGACGAGGAGCTGCGGCTTCCGCGCACCCCCGGTCTGATCCGGCGATTCTGGGCGCGGCATCCGCTACTCGCCGACGTGCTGATCATGCTGATGTGCCTGCTGTTCTCCCCGATCACCACGAGCGGCCTGAACATATTCATCGGCGACGCCGGGTCCCTGAACGAGGGCCTGCTCAGCGATGAACCGATGCGGCCGCCCGTCGCGGCGGTCGTGCTCATGCTCGCAATCGCCGCCTGCCTTCTCGTGCTGCGCCGCCGCCGGTGGCCGGTCGCGCTCCTCCTCGCCGCCTATGCGCTGTCCTACGTCTCGCTCCTGCTGTACTCGCCCTCCAGCGGCCTCGTGCTGATCGTCGCGGCCTACGGGGTCGCGGTATACCGGTCGACCCGCGCCGCCTGGACCCTGTTCGGCATCGGCACGGGTGCCTATGCCGCGATCTGCCTCATCGTGTGGTTCGCGCGCAGCCCCACCTTCGACGACCTGTCGTTCACCTTCGCCGGATTCGTCGTCACCGCCCTCATCGGCACGCTCATCGGCGCCAACGTCGGCGGCCGCAAGCGTTACGTCGAGGCGATCATCGACCGCTCCCGCCAGCTGCTCTTCGAGCGCGATCAGCAGTCTCAGATCGCCGCGGCATCCGAACGCGCCCGCATCGCCCGCGAGATGCACGACATCGTCTCGCACTCCCTCACGGTCGTCGTGGCTCTCAGCGAGGGCGCCGCCGCGACCGAGGACCGTCAGCGGGCACGGGATGCCTCCACCGCCGCGGCGGCGACCGCACGCAGTGCGCTGAAGGAGATGCGCGGCATGCTCGGGGTGCTGCGCGACGGCGATGCCGACGCCCCTCTCGCCCCCGGAGAACCGGTTGACCCCGAGCATACGGTGCGCGAAGCGCAGCGGGCCGGATACCCGGCGACGCTGACGACGACCGGCACCGCCGTTCTTCCCCCGGCGGCCCGCTTCGCGATCGGCCGCATCGTGCAGGAGGGCATGACCAACGCCATGCGCCACAGCCGCGGCGCGACGATGATCGCCGTGCGCATCTCCTACGGAGAGGATGCCGTGACGATCGAAGTCGAGAACGACGGCGCGCGCACGGCCACCGTCGGTGCGGGTTTCGGCATCCGAGGCCTCCAGGAGCGGGCTGCGCACGTCGGCGGCGAACTCGTCTCGGCCCCGACCGGCACAGCGCGCTGGCTGCTGCGCGCCGAATTGCCAGCCGCCGGAGAGGAACCGAATGACTGACGCGATCCGTGTGCTGCTCGTCGACGATCAGGAGCTGATCCGGGTCGGTTTCCGTCTCGTGCTCGAATCCGAACCCGACATCGTCGTGGTCGGCGATGCGAGTGATGGGGCCCAGGCCATCGCCGCGACGGCGGAGCTGCATCCCGACGTGGTGCTGATGGATGTGCGCATGCCGGGTGTCGACGGCATCGCCGCGACCGAGACGATCACCGCCCGTTTCCCGGACAGCCGGGTGCTCGTGCTGACGACCTTCGACCTCGACGAGTACGCGTTCGGTGCGATCGCCGCCGGAGCCGGCGGGTTCCTCCTCAAAGACGCCGGCCGCCATGAGCTCGTCTCCGCGGTGCGCGCCGTACACCGCGGCGATGCGGTCCTGTCACCGCGGGTGACACGACGCTTCCTCGAGCACCTCGGCCCGCAAACGCGCGGCACGGCGCCCGGGAACGACCCGACGGCATCCCTCACGGATCGCGAACGCGACGTGTTCCTCGCCATCGGCGAGGGCCTCACGAACGCCGAGATCGCTCAGAAGCTGTTCCTCGGCGAATCGACCGTGAAGACGCACGTCGGGCGGGTGCTCACCAAACTCGGCGCGCGTGACCGCATCCAGGCCGTCATCATCGCGCACCGCCTCGGGCTCGTGCGCTGAGTTGATTTACGGGGTCTGGCGCTCGTTCTTCACGAGAGCCGCCGCGCTGATGAACGCCAGAGCGGCGACGATGGTCGCGACGGTCCACCACACGCCGCTGAAACCGAACGGGTACACCGGGTTCCACAGCACCGCGACCGCGAGGAACACGATCGTCCACCACCACTGCTTCGCCTGCCACGCATACCAGGCCACGATCAGCGCGAAGATCGCCACGAGGAACAGGATCACGGTCGCGACGGTGCCCTCGACGAACAGCGGCGAGAGGAACAGCGCGATCGCGGCGAGCAGACCGGGGGCGAGAGCGTTGCGCTGAAACTGCGGGGCGGAGGAGGTCATGCCTTCCATCCTCCCCCACCCGCGGGGATCCGCCGATCCGATCAGTGCTGCGGAGGGAAATGCGGGATCTCGGTCGGCCGCATGGCGCGCGAGATGATGTGCTCGGCGACTGCCCGATCCAGATCGGCGATCAACTCCGGCATCGATCGGTATCTCGAACGCGTCGGGCAGGGGCTGCGCAACCAGAGGACGTCGAGGGTGCCCGTCTCGTTCTTGTCGACGTAGGCGATGAGGCGCGAAGCATCCGACTCGGTGAGGTTTCCGTCGCAGACCCGCCACGCAGCACGCCCGATGGGGATGACCTCCCAGATTGATGCGGGTTTCGGGGGCTCCGGGGCTGTCATGGTCATAGCGGCTTCCCTCCCGTCACCGGCAGCACGGCCGCCGACGTGTACGACGATTCATCGGATGCGAGATAGACGTATGCGCCCGCGAGCTCGGCGGGCTGTCCGGCGCGGCCGAGCGGAGTGTCGCCGCCGAAGGTGCGCACACGCTCCTCGTCCCAGCCGGTGCCCGGGATGAGGGGCGTCCAGATCGGGCCGGGAGCGACCGCGTTGACGCGGATGCCGCGCGGCCCCAATTATTCGGCGAGCGCCTTCACGAAGGCGACCTGAGCCGCCTTCGTCATCGCGTAGTCGATGAGGTCGGGCGACGGGTTGAACGACTGGATGGATGCCGTGACGATGATGCTCGCGCCCGGTTCGAGGTGCGGCACGGCGGCGCGCGCGGAGAAGAGCAGGCCCTCGAGGTTGGTCTGGAATACGCGCCGCATCTGGTCGGTGCGCAGGTTCTCGAGGCCCTCGACGTCGTGCTGGTAGCCGGCGTTCAGAACGAGGATATCGAGGCCGCCGAGGGCTTCGCGGGTCTCGCCGATGACCCGGGTGGCGAAATCCTCATGACGGAGGTCGCCGGCGAGGCTGACGCCGGTGCGACCGGCGTCGCGCACGAGCGCGAGCGTATCATCCGCATCGCCCTGCTCTTCGGGCATGTGCGCGATGGCGACGTCGGCGCCTTCCCGAGCGTATGCGATCGCGACGGCCCGGCCGATACCGGAGTCCCCTCCCGTGATGAGTGCCCGCCGCCCAGCGAGGCGCCCGCTTCCGCGGTACGTGCCCTCGCCGTGGTCGGGCTCGGGGCGGGTGCGAGAGGTCTGTCCGGGCTGATCCTGTTCTTGCCCGGGAAACTCCCCTGCGTGGTGCGCGTCGCGCGGATCCGTGATGTCGGCCATCGAAGCATCCCTCTGTTCTCGATCGGAAGAGTTCGTGATGGCTCGACTCTCTTCTGCGCGCCAGCCACGGCCAAGGGGCTTGACGCCGTCGTGGGTTGCGGTAGTCGCGCGCACCCGCAGACAGGGGGCGCTTGTCTCCGCCCCTAGTCTCCGGTTCGACCGCTGTCAACGCCCGCGCTCCGCCGTCGTGACGCTGACAGTGTGAGCGGACCGTTCGAAAGGAGCGATGATGCAGGACGTCACGATTCTGGCCCCCTCTCCGACACTGACCGTCACCGTGGAGGACCATCCGCAGGGGTCCGAGATCCATATCCACGCGGGTGGGCAGGGCGTATGGCAGGCCCGGATGCTGCGCCGACTGGGCATCCCCGTGACGATGTGCTGCCTGCTCACCGGCGAGGTGGGGCGGACACTGCGGCATCTCCTCGAAGACGAGGACGTCACCGTGCAGGCGCTGACACGTGATGGGCGCGGATCCGCCTATGTGCACGATCGTCGGGGCGGTCGCCGCATCGTGGTGGACGAGGAGGAGGGCGACCCGATCGGCCGGCACGACCTCGACGACCTCTACAGCGCGATGCTGCGGTGCAGCGAGCATTCGCGGATCGCGGTCCTCAGCGGACCGGCCGGCGATGACAGCATCCCTGCCGATTTCTATCGTCGTCTCACGATCGATCTGCGCGCAGCGGGGCTGACGGTGATCGCGGATCTCGCCGGTGAACGGCTGCGCGCCGTCGTCGATGGGCAGGTGGACGTCCTGAAAGTCAGCCATGAGGAATTGGTCGCAGACGGACTCGTCTCGGAGGAGACCGTCCCGCAGATCATCGCGGCCATGCAGCAGCTGCGCGCGGATGGAGCGGGAGCGGTGATCGTGACCCGGGCGTCGGAACCGCTGCTGCTGGCGGATGCCGACGGCGTCCGGGAGATCACCCCGCCGCCGTTCGAGGAGAACGAGTCCCGCGGCGCCGGGGATTCGTTGACGGCCGGCGTCATCGCCGCGCTCTCGCGCGGTGAAAGCCTCGACGAGGCGATGACGCTCGGCGCCGCGGCCGGAGCGCTCAATGTCACCCGCCATGGGCTCGGCACCGGTGACGCCGAGCTGATCGAGTCGCTGCGGCAGAAGGTGAGCGTGCGCAACCTCGCCGGCGATCAGACCGCCCCGCCGGAACGGGAGGGGCGCGTCAGTCCCGATGGCCTCGCCGCTCTCATCGCCCCGGAGGAGCAGTCATGACCCGTGTGCTGATCACGAACGACGATGGCATCGACGCTCCGGGGCTTCTGGCACTGGCGGATGCCGCGACCCGTGCGGGGTACGACGTCACCGTCGCGGCTCCCGCTGAGCAGTCCAGCGGTTCGAGCGCGTCGATCATGGCGGTGGAGACCGACGGGCGCATCGCCGTCGACCGCCGCACGCTCGGCGAGCTCGATGTCCCCGCGTTCGCGGTGCACGGCGGGCCGGGCCTCATCGCGATGATCGCTGCGCGCGGAGCCTTCGGCGAAGCCCCCGATCTCGTGCTCTCCGGCATCAACCACGGCGCCAATGTCGGACGCGCCATCCTGCACTCGGGCACCGTCGGCGCAGCTCTCACCGGCGCACTCAACGGCGCCTGGGCGATGGCCGTCTCCCTCGATGTCGGCATGAACCCCGAGACCTTCGCTTGGCCGACCGCGGCCGTTGCCGCTCTCCGGCTCGTGCCCGAGCTCCTATCCGTCGAGCGCGGGACGTCGTGGAACGTCAACGTCCCGAACCGTGCGGACCATCGCGGGATCCGCGAGGCATCCCTCGCGCCTTTCGGAATCGTCCAGATGGCCGTGGCTGAGAAGGAGGACCGCTTCGTCCGCCTGGCCGTCGAGGAGCTGCCGAACATCGCGGTCGACGACAGCGACGCTGCCCACCTCGCCGAGGGGTGGGTCACCGTCACCGGCATCGACTCGGTGACGCAGCGCCCGATCGGCCGCGCCCTCAGCTGAGAGGCGGAGTCGTCCCCTCTCCGGGGGCCGGGTGCTCGCCCGCCTCCGGCGGCTCCGGAACGAGATAGAGGCCGGTCGGAGCATTCGCGGTGAAGGCGAGCGCATCAACCCAGGCCCGGTTGATCGACGGCTGGCGGCCACCGTAGTACTTGTAGACGATCGAACTGCCCGGGTGGACCCAGACGGTGGTGCGACCGCCGCCCACGCTGGCGTCCTCACGCCAGCTGAACGCGAACGGCTCTCCTCGGCGCAGCTTCGCGCTGATCACGAGTTGCAGGTGGGTCAGCGCCCGGTCTTCGATCTCGACCTTGACGCCACCCTCATAGACGAACTTTCCCATGGTGCACTTCCTACTTCGCACAGGTACGGCCTGTGCATCCCACGGTGTTCTCCGCTCGTAGCGTAGTCCCTCCCCGCTATGTCAACCCCCTGAAACGTCCGAGATCGAGAACGTAGTGTCACGAACACAATCACAAGGAAGGCGATGATCATGACTGAACAGACTTCTTCTGATGAACGCAACACACCCACCACCACGCATGCAGAGTGGGGCGCCGGTAATCCACGCCTCCTGGTCTCCCGTGATGGGGAGCGCTTCGTCTTCGATCTGGTCGCGGATGCCGTGCGCATCGGGTCGGCGGACGGAAACGAACTGCAGCTGGGCGACACCGACCCGGTGCATGCCGATGTCGTTCATGACGACCGCGACGAGTACGTGCTGACCTTGCACGGTCACGGCGAGATGAACGCGAACCCGGATGCCGCAGAGACGGGCGCGAGCGGAAGATCCGAGATCCTGCGCACCGGGGCACGGTTCACCGCCGGCGACTGGACGCTCGTGTACAGCCGTGAGGAGTTCGCCGACCACGGGCGCCCGTACGGCGGGCGCGTCGGCGGAGAGTTCTCGGACCAGCCGCCGCAGCCCGAGCGCCCGGACTACGGCAACGATGAGAGCGACGATGCGCAACGCGGCTACGAGGTCAAGGACGGCTGAGCGCCGTCCCACGGAGAAGGAGGGGACGAGACCATGACCACAGCACGCGACATCATGACGCCGACGCCGCGGTGCATCGGCGAGAACGACTCGTTGAGCATCGCCGCATCCGTCATGTCGGATCTCGACGTCGGGGCCCTGCCGATTTTCGGCGAGGACCGCAGTCTCATGGGCATGCTCACCGACCGGGACATCGTGGTGGATGCCGTCGCCCTCGGCCTGGACCCGGAGACGACACCGACCCGGGTGCTCGCCAAAGGCCCCCCGGTCACGGTGCGCACCACCGATGACGTCACCATTGCGCTGGAGAAGATGCGTGAGCATCAGGTGCGCCGGCTGCCGGTCCTCGAAGGCGGGAAGCTCGTCGGAATCGTCAGCCAGGCCGATGTCGCACGGGCGCTGTCCGCAGAACAGACCGGTGTCACGGTCGAACAGATCTCACGATAGGAGTTTGATGAGTGTCGAACGTCTGGGCCGACTCGCCCGCGAGCACGATCTGCGCGTCGCGGTCGTCGAATCGCTGACCTCCGGTGGCCTCGCACACACCGTGGGCGCCGGAGATGATGCCGCCCGCTGGTTCGCCGGCGGGATCGTCGCCTACATGACCGATGTGAAGGTTCATCTGCTCGGGGTGACGGCCGGCACCGACCCCTGCTCGGCCGCGTGCGCTGCGCAACTCGCCGCGGGTGGCCGGGAACTCTTCGGCGCAGACATCTGCGTCTCGACCACGGGTATCGGCGGCCCTGACGCCGAGAACGGGCACCGCCCCGGAACCGTCTACCTGGGCTGGGCCGTCGAAGGCGCTCACGGGGACGAGCTGCTCACGGTCGACGGGTCGCCGGAGCACGTCCTGAGCGTTGCCATCGAAGCCGCCATAAGGCTGCTCATCGAGCGCGCAGAAGATTTCGCCATCCGCCCCACGATCAAGGATTGACCATGCCCCGCACGCAGAACTCTCGATTGAAGGACCCTGAGCTCTACGAATCGCTGCGCGAGGACGGCGCTTCGAAGGAGAAGGCCGCCCGCATCTCGAACGCGACCGGCGGCACGAAGAAGGGGCGCTCCGAGGTGGGCCGCCGCGGCGGTGAGGCGGGCGACTACGAGGACCGGACGGTGCAGGAGCTCCGAGCCCGAGCCAAGGAGCTCGGTCTCACGGGCTACTCCGGCAAGCGCAAGGCCGACCTGATCCGCATGCTGCGGGAGCACTGAGCCTCAGGCCCGCGCTTAGAGCTCGGTGGGCAGCGCCTCGGGTTCGGTGTCCCCAGTTTCAGGGTGCCTCGCAAGGTTTACCAGAGCGGCGACCAGCCCGCCCCAGACGGTAACCATCGCGATGACCATGTAGACGACAGCGGTTGCGGTCATGATTCAGCTCCGTTCTGCGCTGCGGCGCCGGGAAGGCGGATCGTCGCCGTCTCGGAATCAGGTTCGTAGCCCTCGGCCGCGAGAAACTCGTCGTACTGCGGATCATCCTTCGCGTGCGAGCGACCGCTCCAGGGGATGAACGTGAGGACGACCGCGAGGATCACGAGCCCGATGACCATGCCCCAGCCGAAGACGCCCAGGAACCAGTCCGGATATCCCTCGTAGGGGGTCGAGATCTTCGCGATCAGCTCGGTGACCAGCAGATAACCGAGCACGATCGGCGCCACGACACCGACCAGCAGACGCCAGATGCGCCCGATGCGGAAGCTCGAGCGGCGGTTGAGGTGCTCCTGCAGCGCGGGCAGCTTGTGCAGCATCCACGCCACGACGATCACGGCGACCAAAGCTACCGTCATGATTCCGAAGGCGTTGACGAAAGCATCCGTCGTGTCGAGCACGGCCAGCGCCGTCGTCGTCGAGAACAGGGCCATCGAGATGACCGCGAGCGGAATCGTGACGATGAGCGTCGTGCGCACGCGGCTCCAGCCGAGCTTGTCCTGCAGCGCTGCGACGATCACCTCGAGGATCGAGATCATCGAGGTGACGCCGGCGAAGACGAGCGAGCCGAAGAACAGCACACCGATGATCGAGCCCCCGGTCGCCTGCGACACGATCGTCGGGAATGCGACGAAGGCGAGACCGATGCCCGCGGAGGCGACATCGTCGATCTGCGCCGCCTGCGCCTGTGCCATGAACCCGAGGGCGGCGAAGACGCCGATTCCGGCGAGGATCTCGAAGCCCGAGTTCGCGAAGGCGACGACCAGGCCCGACCCCGTCAGGTCGGTCTTGCGCTTCAGGTACGACGAGTAGGTGACCATGATGCCGAATGCCACCGACAGCGAGAAGAAGATGTGCCCGTATGCCGCGGCCCACACGGCCGGGTCGGCCAGGGCCTCCCAGTTCGGCTCGAAGAAGGCGTTGAGGCCGTCCATCGCGCCGGGTAGGAACAGCGCCTGGATGACGAGGACCGCGAACATCAGCGTCAGAAGCGGCATGAGGATCATGTTCGCCGCGCCGATGCCGCGCTTCACGCCCAGCGCCATGATGACGATCGTCACCACCCAGACCGCCAGCAGGGGGATGCCGACCTGCGGAACGAAATCGGTCGAGACGCCGTCTGCGACGTCGCCCATCTGGAGGAAGTCCGAGAAGAAGAAGGTGTCTTCATTGCCGGCGCCCCAGGTGAGCTGCGCCGAGAACCAGGTGTACATCGCCGCCCACGCGATGATGACCGCGTAGTAGACCGCGATCACCACGCAGATGAGAACCTGCCACCAGCCGAGCGGCTCGGCGGCCCGGTGCAGGCGTCGGAATGCGAGCGGGGCAGACCCGCGGAAGCGGTGCCCGATCGCGTAGTCGAAGAACAGCAGCGGGATGCCGGCGGTCAGCAGCGCGCACAGATAGGGGATGAGGAATGCACCTCCGCCGCCCTCGTAGGCGACATAGGGGAATCGCCAGATGTTGCCGAGACCGACGGCGGAGCCGATGGCCGAGAGGATGAAGACATTACGGGACCCGAATGCCTCGCGCTTGGGCGCCCGCTTCATTGCTGTTGCCATGCCGGAGACCATACCAGCGGACATGCGCCGCAGATAGATGTCCACAGGCGCGCACCGATCGATTCTCGGGGCCCGGCCAGCAGTGTTCTCGACGATGATGGAGCCATGACCACGTTCGAGCCGCACCCGCAGGAGGTCGTCCTCGCTGAGGGCATGCCGTGCACCGAGGTCGAGCTGCTCGCCCCGCGCGAGGTGCCTCTGGGCGGGCCGCGCGCCATGACCGTGTACCGCACGCTTCCCGCGAAGGGCCGCTCGTTCGTCGGGGCGTGGTGCTTCCTCGACCATTACGGCCCCGACGATGTCACCGATTCGGGCGGGATGCATGTGCCGCGGCATCCGCACACAGGTCTCGCGACCGTGTCGTGGCTGTTCACCGGCAGCATCGATCATCTCGATTCCGGCGGCAACGCCGCCGAGGTGCGCCCGGGTGAGCTCAATCTGATGATCGCGGGGCGCGGGATCACGCACTCCGAGATCAGCACGCCCGTGACGACCGCGCTGCACGGGGTGCAGCTCTGGTACGCGATGCCCGAGTCGACGCGCTTCACCGACAACGAGTTCATCCACTACGTGCCGGATGCCGTCACCGGCCCCGGATATTCGGCTCGTGTGTTCATCGGAGAGGCCTTCGGCTCGTCCTCGCCCGTCATCACGCGGACGCCGGATCTGCTCGGCGCCGAGGTGATTCTCGACGCGGATGCCGCGATCACCCTGCCCGCACGCCGGGACTTCGAATACGGCATCCTCACCGAAACCGGGCTCGCGATGGTCAACGGCACCGAGGTGGCGCACCGTGCGCTCGCCTATGCGCCGACCGGCGCCGACACGCTCACGATCTCCGCCGGCCCCGACGGCGCGCGGGTGATCCTGCTCGGCGGCGTGCCGCTGGGCGAACAGATCGTCATGTGGTGGAACTTCATCGGCCGCTCGCACGACGAGGTCGTCGAGTTCCGCCGCCGCTATCAGGCCGAGCTCGGCTTCGATCCGGAGGATCCGTCGGATGCGGGGAAGCCGCGCCTGTTCGGAGACTTCCCCGAGGGGCAGCCCGCTCCCCTGCCCGCGCCGGTGCTGCCGAATGTGCGGTTGCGGCCGCGGGAGTAGGCCGGGGCGCTCGGCCGGCTTCTCACTGCCCGAGCAGCAGGCGGACGACGCCGACAACGAACGCCGAGAGCGAGGCGATCATGCCGAGAATCATGATGGCGGCCCACGGTAGACCGATCAGCAGGTCGCGGTCCCGCGGCTGGGAGAACGCACTCGGCAGCTCGCCCTCCGGACATCCGCGCTTCTTCCAGGAGCGGTAGTCGATCTCTTCGCGCACCCCACGAACCGCCCAGATGCACGCCGTCACCATGGGAGCGGCCATCGAACACACTGAGGCGACGCCCAGAAGGACGCACAGGTTCCGCGGCAGGCTGAAGAAGACGAGCGCGACCGTCGCCAGGAGAAGGACAAACCCAGCCCCCAGGAAGTCGGACATGACCGCCTGGAGCGGCAACCGCACCGATTCGAACCGCCCTCGTCGATCTGGACGGTCCCCGTAATCGGCATTGATCATGTCCGCAATGAACTGGGTACGCGGCCGCTGCAGCCGATCGGAGGCGATTATGCGTCGGGGCACCGTGCACCGGTAGGACCAGTAGAACAAGCGCCAGGTCCAGCTAATTTCCGGCAACGCGACATATTCACGTTCATCAGCAACCACGAGAGAACCACCCGCCCAGACAACAAAAAAGTCCTGAGCCGCGACTCATTCGTGAATGATTCGCGACTCAGGACAGTGGCGGAGACGGAGGGATTTGAACCCTCGGTCCCCTTTAAAGAGGACTCCACCTTAGCAGTGCCAGGCCGCACGCATGTTCCGCGTAATCGTGTGTGCGAGTGCACCGGATGCACGCTCGTTGTTGGCGTGTTCGGCGGTGCCGCTCCCCTGACACTCCCCTGGGCCGACCGGCTGCGATGTCGGATTCGAGCTTTGCGGATGCCTTCGCGGATGCGATGCGGCGTTCGAGCTGCGCGCGCCCCTACGAGGTCAAGCCGGGTATATTCGTCCGGTGTCAGTCGCGCCGGTCGGCTATCTGCCCATCGTGCAGCGCTCAGCAGCGTGGGGACTGGCAGCGGTTGGCGGGGTCGGGAATCTGGGATGCGGACAGCCAGCCTGTGCAGGGCTTCCGGTACTTCTTCATCACACTTAGCGCGCCGTCGTTCGGGGCTATCCATCGCGTGCCGAAGCCGTGGGATCGGAAACGGCACCGGTGCGCGTGCGGGGTCGTGCATGAGCCTGGCGATGCAGAGCTGCGCGGATTGCCGGTCGATCTGGACGGGTACGACTATCAGGGCCAGGTCCGCTGGCATGGCGCGGTGTCACGCCTGTGGGCGTCGTCGGTGGACGCGATGCGGCGACGAGAGCCGTCGTTGGAGTACTTCGTGGTGCGCGAGGTTCAGGCACGAATGGCATTGCACGTTCACGCGGTCGTTAGGGTCCCGGATCAAACGGCTGAGTCAGCGGTGACGCTCGGCATGGCGGCGCGTAGGGCAACGGCTGCGCATCCAGCTACGGGCGAGGTCGTGACGTGGGGACAGAAGGGCGTCGCGGACCGGGAAATTCAAGCGAAGCAAGCGCGAGAGAAGGGCGTGGCTCCGGACGTGTCCACTGCTGCCGCTCGTGTCGTCGGCTATGTCGCCAAAGCGCTGAACTACTCGCTCAAGGATGTTGTGCCCGGGCAGGACGCCGCCGAAAGCGATCCGTCACCCGAGCGATACGAGTTCGTGCGACGGCTGCGGCACGCTGCGCGCTTTCAAGTTCGATGCAAGCACTGCCCGGAATCAGGGCCGGTCGATTGCCCGAAGAACGCGCACCGGTCACTCGGGTACGGCGGGCACACGGTCACGATGAGCCGCCCGACAAAGACGCGAACGGGATGGTCGTTCGCCCACCTCACGAAACGGCGCATCCGAGAGGAACGGATGGTGTGGGCGGCAGCGAACATCGCGGGCGAACCGGGCAGCGGTATCGGAGAGGATGAGGCGTTCTGGGCCGAGTATGCGGCTGATCTTCGTGTTCGGCGTGCACGTGAAGCCTGGGAGGCTCGGCAGCACGCGCGTGCGCCGTAACGGTTGCTTAGTACTGGCCTCACTGGCGACGGTGGGGCTGTTCGTCGTGTGCATTCATCGTTGGCAAGTGCGCTCGCGCACGCGGCAGCCCCGAAACGGGCGAAGGTGTCCGAGGAATGGACGATCCGAATAGGAGCGGGACGCCAGACGAGGGCGGGCGGCGCGCGGGTGAACGGCGAAGCCGCACGCGCACCGCGCGCCGCCCGCCCTCGGACCCGGCGAAGCCGGGTCTTTATTCATGGATAGGACATTTCCGCGCGAACGTCGGTCGCGGTGCGACCCCAGGCGGACTAGGACGAGCACGGTAGTCAAGACGACCTACGGCGGGTTGTCAGCGTCAGAGCGCACCTTGATGTCCGAAACCGGCAACCGGGGGCAGCTCACAGAATGACGGAAGCAAACAGCAGAACCGGTATCGATCCAATGGTGGTGATGAAGATGGTGTCGCGAGCGAGAACTACCGAGGCGTCGTACCGCTGCGCATAGTTGAGGACGTTCTGTGCGACAGGAAGTGCAGCCATCACGACCACGGCTCGCAGCACATCAGAAGGAAGCGCAAACGCCGAACCGATAGCCCAGGCAGCCAGAGGCATCACCAGGATCTTGATCGCCGACGCGATCAGGACGTCACGGCGATTCGATCCCGGCGCGAGAACGCGCTGACCGTGCAATGAGATGCCGAAGCCGATGAGCACTGCGGGGACGGCCGCGGCTCCCACGAGCGCGAATGGCTCCATCACAGCCGAGGGGAGTTCGATTCCCGTCAACGCGATCAGAACACCAATCGCGGATGCGATGACGATGGGATTGGTGACTGGCTGGAGGAGGATCCTGGCGACGCGCGCCTCCCCGCTGGCCGCGACGTCCAAGATGGTCAACGCGATCGGGGCGAGGAACATGACCTGCAAGAGGACTATGGGAGCCGAATAGGCCGCATCCCCCAGAATGTAAACGGACAAAGCCAGGCCGAGATAGCCGCCGTTCACGTAGCTCGAAGACAAGGCTCCGATTACCGTCTCACTGGCCGTACGTCGAAGAATGGTCCGGGCGATCAGGGCGAAGAGCGCGGCGCAGCTGAGGGCGGCAAGCGCCGACGTTAGGAGCGTGATCGAGAACAAGCCTTCGACGTCCGCCTCCGCGAGCACGGTAATCAGCAGACATGGTGTGAACACGGTGAACGTCAGTTTCGAAAGTGCCGCCGCGCCCTGGGTGCCGATGAGATTGATGCGGCCGATGAGGTATCCGCCTGCAATGACAGCAAGGATGATCGCAAAGCCGCTCAGCACATTCACCACACCGCATCATACCGAGCGCGATACGGCACGATTTCGCCTCAACGTCCAGATCGACCGGTAACTTCGCAACAATAGGCGGTACCAGTAGTCGCGACGTGATCGGCTGCTAGATCCATCCACCGACGTAGCGACACAGAGATTGCTTTGAACTCGTAGAGAGACCAGGGCATTCGTCGTGGGCAGCGCCTCAGATGAGGATTATCCGGCGACGCGGTCTACTCATTAATGCTGGAAGTTGCCGATCTGATAGTGACGCGGTCAAAGTACTCCGGAGTCTGCGACCATCGCGAGATCGTCGCGCGTCCGATGCCCATGAGCTCGGCGGCTTCGCGCTGCCGAATTCCCCGTCGATGCAGTAGATACTCAGCCAGTGCACGCTCGCAGTTGAGCAGCTTGTCTCGGGCCTCGGTGACGGCCCGGGCGAACGCCACGAGGTCCTCCGAGTCATCCCCGGCAGACTGCGCGTCGATCAGCTGCGCGGACGCAGCACCGATCTGAGCACTAGCCGCCTGGTATGCCTTCGCGATCTCATCGATGTTCTTGAGCGCTACACGCGTCTGATCGCGGTTCGCGCTCACCTGCCCTGTCCTCGTCATGGCAGCAGTATAGCCGAATCTGCCACCTGGACTCATTTGAGACTTGCTTGCACCTTCCGGAGCGTGGTAGCCTCGCGGTCAGTTGGTCTCATTTGATGCCACATGGCACATGCCGGGTTCACCTGGCTGGTTACGAAAGGAACGTCATGTCAAACATGGCTCTGTATGAGAAGGCGCGAGACGACGGGAAGCTGTCGGGGTATGGTCTGGCCGTCCTCGGCGCGCTGCTGGTTCCGTCTATGAAGCTCGAGCTGTCACAGATTCGCCGCGAGGTCCTGGCGACGACGAAGCTCGCGAAGGCCGTGCGTCTGCCGCGCAAGGCCGTACTGCTCGGGCTGCGTGAGTTGGTCCGCTCGCCGTACATCGACGCGTCGACAGTGACGGGCAAGCAGCGCCGCTACTTCACGTTTGAGGGCTCTTCGGACATTCGGTGGGGGGTGAGGCGCGCCGGGTGAGGTTCGGCGGGTAGGGGTCGAGGTCCTCGAGGATC